>JAURYA010000085.1 GCA_030654155.1 Sulfurimonas sp.
TATCGTATCTTTTGTTGACATATAAACTTTTGACTCACCTGCGTCAACCATTTTTGTGACAAACTCGGTAGGGACTAAATAAGACATGCTAAACTCCTGCTATTATTAAATATTTTTTTCACCTCTTTTTATACTAAAAAAACAATGTGATTAAGAATTGTACATATTAACACTATATATTTAATCAGTTTGGTTGTATAAATTTTATACAATACTGCATATTTTTAAAAATATCTTTATATAAAGAGTGAAACGACATATTACAGACAATATTCTTGTAGTTACTATAAAACCCTACTCAATGCCGCAAAATGCTTCCGCATCATAAAGCGAAACTCGGTTACGCCCGTTCTCTTTTGCCGCATAAAGGGCTTTATCGGCGCATTTATACATATGGCTCGCACTCTCTATATAACCGGCTTTCACGATAATAACCCCCATAGAAATTGTCAAATACCCGCTAACCTTGCTATGCTTATGTTTTATCTGCTCATTTTCTATATTTGTTTTTATGCCATTTGCAAATGTAAGCACTTCAGCTTCATTAATGCCCACGCATAAAATACCAAACTCTTCGCCTCCAAGCCTAAAAGCCATATCGCCAGCCCTTTTTAAAGATAGTTTTAACTGTTTTGAAACACACTTTATTGCCTCATCGCCCGCCTGATGCCCGTAAGTGTCGTTATATTGTTTAAAGAAGTCTATATCTAGCATTATAAACACCAATAGCTGGTTTGTTCTTTGCTGAACTCTTAAACTATCTTCAAAAACCTTATCGAAATATCTTCTATTGTACAAACCCGTCATTGCATCTGTAATAGTCAGCTCTTCTATCTTCTCTATATATTTTTTGGTTTTAAGATAAAAAACTCTATTTACAAAGATTATAAACAAAATAAAACCTATGGCTCCAAGTAAAATATGGATTGAAATTCTAGTATCATCTTCAAGCTTATTCTCTATCTTGCTTCTTAAAATATTTAAGTTGGCACTGTGCAAATCAATAATAAAATCTATGCTTTGTGTTATCTTTACATATATACCGTTAGGTTCAACAGCCGAAGTATCCTCTTTTAAGAGTTGTGTTTGGGTAAACTCTATTATCTTTTTCTGAACCTGAAGCATTTTTTCATATGTAGCTTCAAAATGGCTATTTTGAGATATCTTTTTGAGCAAACCCATATTGTAATCTAGTTTGCTTAGATTTTCTTGGATTTTTTCCAGCTCTACTACCATATGCTGTTTTTGCTCTATAGTAAAAGAACCCTCTTTCATATTTGATGCAACAGCTCTTATATGTCCGTTGTATTCTATGAGTTCAGGAAGCAAAAAAACAACATTGTTCACCAGAACAAAAGAGTTTAAATCAGGCTCTAACACAAGCATATCTTCATAAGCGGCACGATTTGAAAATGACATAAACTTACTTACTATCTGCGTAATCTGCTTAAAATTTAATAGTTCCAGTGAACTATTTTCCACAAAAACTACAAATTCTATCAGCTCATCTTTAAAGGTAATGTGAGAAGCAGTATTGTTATCCATGAAAATCAAAACTACTTTTAACTGCGCTAAATTGCTGTTAATCTCTTTTTTTAAAGACTCAATCCTCTCTAAAGAGTCGCTGTTTGGCTCCTTGACGCAAACCAAGCCCCTTATTTTTTGGATGCTAAAAATAGTTTTATCTATCTGTTCTACTACTTTTAAACCCTTTAGTTCATGAGATGCGAACTTTATCTCACCTTGGATATGGAAATATGCAGATAAAAAGATTACTGCAACACCGACTACGGGTATCGCCGTAATCAAGAGAAAAAGATAAAAACTTTTTACTTTTTTCTTTTCATCTAAATTTTCCATATTTTGTGTCCTTTTTCTAAATTGAATACCCTGCTTCATTAACACAAAAAATAACTAGTTATGTATATTAGAACTTAAAATCTTAAAAGATTCTTTGCCGCATTAAAAGCGAACCTTTTATAAAGAAGGTTTTACTATAATACAGTTCTAAATATTTACAAAGAGAATCGATGAGCTGGCTAAATTTTTTTGAAACAAAAGCAGAATTGAAACATCAGTTCGGCAGAGGAGTAAACGCAAACCTCTCCAAAGATGAGGAGGATTTGTTTAACAAATCTTATGAGGCATTTGAGGCAAAGGATATACTAGCCGCCTATGAGTACTTCTTCAAATCACTCGAGAACTTCACAGAGGGCGTCTCAAACAAAAATATCTCATTTACAAGAGACGATGACAAACTAAACTTTGAGATGTATCAGGGAAGTGCCAAAATAAATGGCACGATAACGAAAGAGAACCTCCACGCAGAGGCTATTCTTACAAAAAAATCCTCCGCAAATGTAGCGCTTAAACGTCTTATTTTGGAGAGGAACTATCAGCTAACCTATACCTACTACTTTAGCGACGAAGAGCATATAAAACTAAAGCTATCTCTAGACAACATCACGATGAGCCCGCAAAAAGTATTTTTTCCACTTCGTGAAATCGCGCTAAATGCCGACTTTGACAAAGAGTACGCAAAAAGCGAATTTCCAGATATAGCCATCGAAGGTACAGAACATTTAATACCATTGGACGAGGGTGAACTGCGTGTAAAATATGATTTTTTGCATAAATGGATTGATGAAATTACAGTTAAAATATCCACACTCCCATCAAATGACAATGCCGGCATGCAGTCGTTTATTCTTCTTTATCTTATTTTTAAAATGGACTATCTTATAGTGCCAAAATATTCAATATTTCAAAAATCAAGCAAAAAAGTTCAAGAGTATTTTAGCGATGAAAACTTGACTGTCGAAGCAAAAAATGAGGAGTTGCGTAATTATATAAATGAGCTTGGCGAGATTGATTTTGAAGAGTTTAAAACAAACTTTTATGATGCAAAATATACTTTTAATCCTACAGAAAAAGCATCAAACGAAGAGATAGATATTTTTATAACAGAATCACTTGCAAAAATAAGATGGTATAAAAACAATAGATACAATCAAATAATCCCGACAATGTACAAATATATAGCTATGTATATGCTCTACAACTATGGATTGCACCCAGTCACAAAAGCTCTGTTGCACACTTTAGTAGAGATTCAAAATCCTGATTTCTTCAAAGCACTTGGCTACAACACACTCTATGATGTAGAGAATTCTACTTTTGCAAAGAGAGCAATAATCTCAAAAATAGATGATATTATCTCTCCATACCAAAACCGTTTTAAACTCTTAAAGCCTTTTGGGGATAAACTAAATTTTACATCACTAAATGAGTTTAACAATAGTTTTTATCTGCAACTAAAAAATCTAAATTATGAAGAGATATAGAGATGAATACTCAAATAATACTAGAAACTTATATCGAAAATATTATACAGATTATGTCGCCATATGGAAGCGGAACGGGTTTTATCATAGGCGACTTGATTGTCACAAATTCGCATGTAGTCGCAGGTTTAAGAGAGGTGGTGATAAGCTCAAAAACCATCAAGCGCGCCATTGCACAAGTCGTTTATGATGATGCCTATTTTGATTTGGCTTTTATCTCCTTAGCATTTGAGATGCCTAAAAATCCACTTTCACTCTCCACAAAAAGCATTGAAAACGGAGATACCGTAGTTGCCATCGGGCATCCTTATGGGCTAAACTATAGCGCAACAGAGGGGATTGTCTCAAAAGCTTCAAGGATTTATGGAGAGTTGGAGTATGTGCAGATTGACGCTGCTATAAATCCGGGAAACAGCGGCGGTCCGCTCTTAAATACACAAGGAGAGGTTATCGGCGTAAATACGTTTATCATACAAGACTCAAACAACTTGGGCTTTGCTCTGCCATACTTCTACGTTGAAGAAGCTCTAAAGAGCTACAAAAATTTAAAAATAGAAAATATTATCAAGTGTCAATCATGCAAAAATCTGATTGACGAGAAAGATATAAAAAATGACTACTGCCCTAAGTGCGGCATAAAACTTGAAATTGCAAAACTGCGAAGAAAAGGCTACAACCCTACCGGCAGCACAAAACTGCTTGAAGAGATTTTAACCTCTCTTGATGTTAATGTTACTCTCGCAAGAAGATCTCAAGCCTCTTGGAGGATTGATTACGGCACTGCCCGCATTGAGATAAACTACTATGACAACGGGATAATAATAGGCGACTCAAAACTCTGCGTTATTCCTCAGGAGAATGTCTCTAAAATTTATGACTATCTGCTTGATGAGAACAATAAGTTTTTATATTTGCACTTCTCAATAAATGAAAATTTCATATACCTCTCACACCTCATTGTTGACTCATCATTAACGCTCAAAGAGGGTAAAATAGCTTTTGAGAGACTTCTAAAATATTCAGACAGCTATGATGATATTTTAATTGAGAAGTTTAATGCCACAAAACAAAAACGCGATGAAGAAGATTAAAAAAAGGAATAAAAACATCATGTCAAAATTTTTAGAGTTTAAAGTAGATTTGGATAGTTTCATAAAAGAGCTAAATAAGAGGGTTGAAAAAAACAACAAAAAAGTCAAAAAGCTTTTAAAAGTAAAAGATAAAACATTTGCAAATTTTGTAAAACCTCTTGAGTTGATGGATGAGTATTTGGAACAATTTTTTACTCCGCTCTCGCATCTAAACTCGGTAAAAAATACAACTAAGACGCAAAAAATATATGCCGACTCTCTGCCGATTATAACTGATTACTCTACAAAGCTGTCACAAAATTTAGAAATTTACAAAGCTTACAAAGAGATACAAAAAAGTGAAGAAAAAAGCCTAAATCAAGAACAAAAAAGAGTTTTAGAGCTAAATATACTCAACTTTGAGCTAAGCGGTGCCCATCTTGATAAAAAAACCAAAGCGAGACTTCAAAAAATAAATATAAAAAAGAGTGAGTTATCAAACAATTTTTCTCAAAATCTTTTAAATGCCACGAATGAGTACAAATATATCATCACCGATGAGAAAGATGTTGATGGCATTCCTCCAAGTGACCTGCTTAACGCAAAATTCAAAGAAGACGGCATTACAAAATATAAATTTACACTCCAGATGCCATCATATATAGCTTACATGACCTATGGCAAAAATGAGAAGATAAGAGAAGAGCTTTACCGTGCTTATGTTACAAGAGCACCGCAAAACGCGCGTATTATTGATGAACTGTTATCATTAAAAAATGAGATGAGCTCCCTTTTGGGATTTTCTAATTACGCATCATATTCGCTTGCTAGCAAGATGGCAAAAGATGAGAAAAGCGTTATTGATTTCTTAGAAAAACTAATCAAAAACTCTAAAACACAGGCGAAAAAAGAGTTACAAGAGATAGAGAAAATAGCTAAAAAACCCCTTCAAAGTTTTGACAGTGCATACTACAGCGAACTGCTGAAAAAAGAGAAGTATGAAATTGACGAAGAGTTATACCGCCCATATTTTGAGCAGATGAGAGTTGTAAAGGGTATGTTTGATTTTTTAAACAAGCTCTTTGGGATTACCTTTAAAAAAACAGATGAAAAACTATGGCATAAAAAAGCATTTTCATACGATATATACATTGATGAAAAACTAAAAGCTAGGCTATATCTTGATTTGGAATCAAGAAAAGGCAAACAAGGCGGTGCTTGGATGAACAACTTCCAAACACACTGCCAAGATGAAAAAGGTGATGAACAGCTGGCTTCAGCGGTTATAGTATGCAATTTTCCGCCCTCAAAAAATAAAAATCCGTCTCTTCTAAGACATGATGATGTAGTAACTCTCTTTCATGAGATGGGACATGCTATCCACCACATGCTAAGCAATGTAAATGAAAATGAGGTGAGCGGTGTAAACGGCGTAGAGTGGGATGCAGTTGAGTTCCCGTCACAATTTTTAGAAAATTTTGCTTATGAGCCGCATGTGCTAAAACTTTTTGCATCTCACTATAAAACAAAAGAGATTATTCCTGATGAGATGATAGATAAGCTGGTGCGAAGCAAAAACTTTTTATCAGCTCTTGGGATGCTTAGACAACTTGAGTTCTCAATCTTTGACTTTAAACTTCATACAAAACTCTATCAAGGCGAAGATACTCAAACCATGCTAGACTCCATCAGAAAAGAGACGGCACTTATAAAACCGCCCTCATATAATAAATTTCAAAATGGCTTTTCACACATATTTGCCGGCGGTTATGCAGCCGGATATTACAGCTATAAATGGGCAGAAGTGCTGAGTGCAGATGCATTTTTTAGGGTTGTTGATGAGGGTATATTTGACTCTAATACAGCTAAAAAATATCTACATGTAGTTTTAGAGGGCGGCGGTGCTAAAAGTATGAATACGCTCTTTAAAGAGCTGATGGGCAGAGAGGCTGATCCTGAGGGCTTGTTGAGACTGAATGGGATTTTATAGTGAAATATATACTCTTGGCTCTCTTACTATCAGCATCACTTTTTGGAGATAAA
>JAURYA010000089.1 GCA_030654155.1 Sulfurimonas sp.
AAAGATGCTCGGGATAAAAGCTTCAAAAAAACCACCAAGGCCAAGGTCAAAGAGAAGCAGGCCGACGGCAGCATGCTTGATGTTGAAAAAGAATTCGTCGTCAACCGCACCGACGCCATCGCCCACATCGGCAGCGCTGCCCTGGACAACGAGGAGTGCTATATCCTGCAAAAAATGATTCGATCCTGGGGCCTAGTGCACATAGAACACCAGGCGCGTATCTGACACAGTGCAACTGTTGCGGCTCTGGCAGAGTCGTTCGGACGCGGTGCAATGACCAACCACTGGATTGACCTGAAAAACGCCGATGTTATTTTGGCCATGGGTTCGAATCCAGCCTCAAACCATCCCATTTCAATGAAGTGGATTATGCGCGCCCGCGAAAAGGGTGCGAAGCTTATCTGTGTTGACCCTCGCTTCACCCAGACTGCTGCAAAAGCAGATCTTTATGCCCCCCTTCGCTCAGGAACGGATATCGCCTTTTTGGGGGGCATGATCAACTATGTCCTGGAAAATAACCTCTATTTCAAGGAATACGTCGTCAACTACACGAATGCCGCATTCCTGGTAAACCCTGAGTATAAAGGACCGGCGGAAATGGATGGCCTTTTTTCCGGCTACAACGCGGCAAAGAAAAACTATGATAAGAAGACCTGGTCCTTCCAGATAGACGCAAACGGCATAGCCTTGAAGGATCCCACCTTAGAAAACCCGAACTGCGTTTTCCAGCTCCTGAAGAAGCAGTATGCCCGCTATACCGTGGAAAAGGTAGCGAATATCACCGGAACGCCCAAGGATAAACTGCTGGAGGTGTACAAGATTTACGGATCCACCGGGAAACCTGACCGGGTCGGGACCGAGTGCTACGCCATGGGCTGGACCCAGCACACCGTCGGCACCCAGAACATCCGGACCATGACCATCATTCAGGTACTGCTCGGCAACATGGGCATGGCCGGCGGCGGCATCAACGCCATGCGTGGCGAGGCAAATGTCCAGGGTTCCACAGACTATGGTTTGCTGTTCCATATCCTGCCCG
>JAURYA010000093.1 GCA_030654155.1 Sulfurimonas sp.
CGGGCAGAGGCCGGCAACAGGCCGGTGACAGGAGAAGGTTGCGCGCACATGTCAGTCATATCTACCGCTCCAGCCCCAATTGCCTTATCCATAATCGCCCGTTATTATTCAAGATGCAAACGCGAAGGCACGCGAGCAGCGACGAGCCATACCTAGCCCAAGTTTAACACAGCAACAAATATATCACCTTTTAACAACAACATATCCATTCGAAAACGATCCAGTGGCACTACATTCGTGTACTTTTCCATCAATTGACAAGTTTTTTGACACCGACCGGTGAGACTGAAAGAGCCAAGGCGTCATAGAGGTGTTTGAGCTTCGGTTCGGCAAGGGTTGTCTTGCGGACATGCAGGGTTCGGCCATCTCTTTGTTTGAAGGTGGCCGTCACCCGTATTTGACCGGCAAATATCCGGCGCAGACTGGTCCAGTTCTCATTGATGCCATGCCTCTTGAGTTTTCGCCGCAGGACCTGGACTGCCTGGTAGGCCAGTACGGTAATAAAGAGATGCCCTTCGGCTCGGTCTTCCTTCTGATGGTAAACTGGCCGTAAGCCCAACTCCGATTTCAGGCTGCGGAAGACCGCCTCCAGATCGGTGAGCATGGTATAGGTCTGCCACAGGGTGGTTTCATCCCAGGTGAGTTCGTTGGTGCGCAGGCAATAGACCCCGGGATGGGTTAACTGGGTACCGGCAATCGGCAGTTTCTCCCAGGTCAGACCGGTGATTTTCTCTCCGGTTGCCTCCGGAATCAGGTCGATGCGGTAGTGCTGGCCGATGCCATGGCATTTCTCCTGAAGACGGCCGATCCTCTGCAGGATCTTATCCCGCTTTTTCTCGCCGCGGACTGCCTGCAGACCTGCGGCGAGTTTGGCAAGACCCGTTTCGAATCTGTCGATAAAGCGGTCGGTCATGGCCTTTTCTTTCTCTTGCCGCTCTTCTGAATGACAGTAGAGTCGCACTTCCGAGCCATTCTCGCCGACTACCCGCTGGATCCGTACTGTCTTGTCCGAGGCCGTAG
>JAURYA010000094.1 GCA_030654155.1 Sulfurimonas sp.
AAAGACCAGATTTTAGAAGCACAGTCCAAACAGGCGGTTATGGGTGAGATGATAAGTATGATTGCTCATCAGTGGAGACAGCCTCTCTCTACGATTACGCTCCAAATAGCAAACCTGCAGTTCAAGCAACTGCTTGGTAAAGATAGAAATAGTGAAGATATAGACAGTGCGCTAAACAATATAAGTGACACTATTGTTTATCTATCCGATACAATTGATGATTTTCAAGGATATTTTCATCCAAATAAAGAGATATTAGAGATTGAAATTCATGATTTGCTTCAAAGAGCGGTAAATTTTGCCATATCAAGAGTGCAAGATGGAGATATAAAGATATCAATAAATAAGATTTCTGAAATTAACGTCAGTACATATATAAATGAGCTCGTTCAAGTGGTCTTAAATATATTAAATAATGCGATAGATGCTCATAATGATCTAAAAACTAAAGATCCGTTTATTGCGTTAAATGCCAAAATGGCTGGAGATATGGTTTTGATATACATAGAAGACAATGCAGGCGGTATAAAAACCATGAATCTGCCGCATTTATTCGAGCCATATTTCAGTACAAAGGGTAAAAACGGGACGGGACTAGGTCTTTACATGAGCAAGATGATTATACAGAAGCAGTTTGGCGGCGAGATTGATGTAGTAAATGCTAATAACGGAGCTACGTTTATTATTAAAATTCCTAAAATAATTACCTAATGTGATAAAAATACTCTTTTGTAGAGAGTTTAAAAAAAAATGAGAATTTTTGAGATATAATTTATCAAAACAACGAAGGTTTATATATGTATTTAAAAGATTTAAAGTTCTCTTTGTGGGCAGATTTTATTGAAAGAAACTATTTAGATAACGAGTTTAGAGAGCTGGTAGAGGGTGGGATAATAAATGGAGCCACTTCAAATCCGGCAATTTTTAAAAATGCAATACTAAGCTCAAGTGCATACAAAGAGCAGCTCTCATCGCTTGCTCATCTTTCCCCAAAAGAGAAGTATGAAGCCTTGGCAATATATGATATACAAAAAGCAGCTGATATATTAAAGCCGCTCTATGATGCAGGCGATGACGGATATGTCAGCATAGAGGTAGACCCTTATCTTTGCGATGATGCCAATGGGACTATCGAAGAGGGGAAAAGACTTTTCTCACAAATTAATCGTAAAAATATTATGATAAAAGTCCCCGCAACGGATGCTGGATATGTGGCTATGCGCGAGCTTGTAGGCAGCGGAATCCCCGTAAATGCTACTCTTATATTTAAAAAAGAGCAAGCAACTTCATGTGCTGAGGCTTTTAGAGAGGGCGTGGCAAAAAACGGTTCAAAGGTAGATACGGTTATAAGCGTTTTTGTAAGCAGAGTTGACAGAGCTTTAGATGAAGAGCTCTCAAGAGGCGGTGTTGATGTAGCACTCAGCGGAATATACAACAGTGCGGATATATATGCAGAGGTTCAGATGATGGGTGTTAAAGGATGCAGGACACTTTTTGCAAGTACGGGCGTAAAGGACGATTCGCTTCCCCCTCACTACTATATAGAAAAACTTTTAGCGTATAACAGCGTAAACACTGCTCCTGTTGATACCATAAAGGCTTTTCATTTAAATGGAGTAAAAAGGAGCGCTTTGCCAATTCCAACTCAAATCATAGAAGAACATTTCGAAAAAATCAAGAGCTTAGGCATAGATTTTAATGCTGTTTTGGATAAGCAGATATCTGATGGATTAAAATCTTTTAAAGACGCATTTAAAGATATATTGGAGTCATTATGAGTCAAAATAGAAATGAAGTAGATATAAGTCAGTTAACGTTTGAGCAATTAAAAAAGATTAGAGAGTATCTTAAAAAACTTATTGAAAACGGCGGGAGTGACTTGCATGTCAAATCAAACGGCGTAATCAGAGCCAGAATTAACGGAACAATAGTTCCATTTTCCGGAAGTATATTCTCTTATGATGATGCAATGAGTTTGGCAAAAGAGATTTTAAGAGGCAGATATGCGGAGCTGGTAGAGAATAAAGAGGTCGACTTGGTTTATCAATTTGATGAGCAAAACCGTTTTCGTGTAAATATCTTTTTTCAGACAGACGGACCCTCTTTTGTATTTCGTGTTATTCCTATGACTATTCCGACTATTGATCAGATGAATTTTCCAGAAATCATACGAGCTTTTACAAAAGAGCCCCGTGGTCTTATACTGGTTACGGGAACTACGGGTAGCGGTAAGTCAACGACGCTTGCGGCAATGATACATGAGATTAACACAACGCAAAAAAAGCATATTATAACTATTGAAGATCCTATCGAGTTCGTTCATAAAGATAGAGGATGTATTATAAATCAGCGTTCTGTCGGGCAAGATACGCTCTCTTTTGACAGAGCGCTAAGAGCAGCTTTGCGCGAGGACCCCGACATTATACTTGTAGGTGAGATGAGAGATAGGGAAACTATTGAGCTGGCACTTCACGCGGCCGACACTGGGCATTTGGTTTTCTCAACTCTGCACACGATAGATGCGAAAGAGACGATAAATCGTATCATAGCAATATTTCCTAATGAGGAGCAAAATCGCGTTCGTCTCTCTCTTGCGGGAGTTTTAAAAGGAGTTATTTCTCAAAGACTAATCCCAACGATAGATGACAAGCGAGTTGCGGCAATGGAGATTCTTGTGAAGACTCCCACAATCGAGAAGCTGATTTTGGAAAATCGCGATTATGAGATTAAAGAAGCAATAGAAAAAGGTAGAGAGCACTACAAGTCGCAAAGTTTTGATCAGCATATTTTAGATATTTACAACAGTGGAATAATAACAAAAGAGAGAGCAAAAGATTATGCTACAAGTCCAGCTGACTTAGAGCTTAAGATGAGTGGGTTAAACACTTCTAAACCATCTGAACATGCAAATAACGGTGAGAACAAAGGCAAATACCAACCGGCTCGCGATGAGGATGTTTTTGATTTGAAATAATCTCTTTTAACTGCAATTAAAGCTTAAAGAGGTATAATTCCAAACATTTTTTATTAAGGATTTAATATGTTAGAAGGCATTATTAGAGAGAGTATTGGCAAAAAAGGCACAAAAGCGCTTCGCCGCGATGGTTATCTAATTGCGAACATTTACGGAAAAGGGCTTGAAAATATTCACGCTGCGTTTAAAGACAATGAGTATATCCGTACTGTTCGTAACAAAGAGACTTTAGCATTTCCTGTTTCTGTTGGTGGAAAAGTGATGAACGTTGTAGTTCAATCATACGAAGCACATCCATTGACAGCTAAACTTTTACATGTAGATTTAATGGTAGCACAATCAGGTGTTTTAACACACTATCACGTTCCGGTTGTGACGGTAGGTGATGCAATAGGATTGAAAAACAAAGGTCTTATACATATCTCAAAACCTCGTTTAAGAGTTAAAGCTACTATTGAAAATCTTCCAGTTAGCATTGTTGTTGATGTTGCTAAAATGGACGTTGGAGATTCAAAACTTCTTCGTGATATAGCAAAAATTGAAAACGTTACATTTACAGATGCTGATCGTGTATCTGTTCTAAGCATAATCAAAGCTAAGTAATTATGTTAATAGTCGGTCTGGGAAATCCTGGCCCGAATTATGAACACACTCGTCATAATATAGGTTTTATGGTTATTGACGAGCTGATTAGAAGACAAAATGCTCAAAAACTCTCCTCATCATCGTTTAACGGTGAACTTTTCAAATTTTCAAATCATTTTTTATTAAAACCTCTTACATTTATGAATCTATCAGGCAATTCTGTATTAGCCGTGAAAAGTTTTTATAAAATTGATGATGTAGTTGTAATACATGATGATTTAGATTTGCCATTCGGCACGCTTCGCTTTAAAAAAGGGGGCGGAGACGGCGGACATAACGGCCTTAAATCTACCGATGAGAAGATTTCAAAGGAGTATATCAGAGTTAGAATGGGCATAGGCAAACCTGAACACAAGGGCGAAGTGGCATCTTATGTGTTAGGTAATTTTAGCAAAGAGGAGCAGGAGCACCTCAAGACGTGGATACCTTTTGCATGTGAAGCGGTTGAATATTTGCTCAAGAACTCGCTGGAAGATACCAGCTCTAAATATACAATTAAAAAATTTCAGCTAGAATAGCAGTGAAATATAAAATAAATTTCTTGCCGAGGGGCAAAGATTTCGTGACCAAATATAAGCTGGACTTGTTCAGTTTGCATGAGAAGGATAGAAATGCTAGCTTTTAAATATATCTCTTTTCACTACATGAAATATTTTATGATTATTTTACTGGCTCTTGTCCTGTTTCTGGTCGGATTTGACTACATGGGCAGCACGGAGAAGTTAGAGATTTCCGCAAACCTGCTTCTGATATATATAGTATATAAAACATTTTATGCCGTTGATATGCTTCTTCCGCTTTCGCTTATATTTGCGATGATAAGCACAAAATTATTTTTAATTCGCTCAAATGCGCTAGTCTCTTTTTACTCTCTTGGTTATTCAAGAGTCGATATTCTTAAGCCTTTTGTCGTCGTCTCCACAACTATAATTCTCATTTTTATCTCTTTGCACGCAATACCAAATTTTGCAAGAGCCGACGAGATGGCTAAAAATATTCGTAAAAATGCGCAATATCTCAGCCCTACAACAGACCTGTTTTTTACATACAAAGATCAATTTATATATTTTTCAAAATTGTTGCCTCTGCAAGAGAGCGCTGAAAATATACGTGTATTTAGTTTTGCCAACAACTCATTAAAAGAGGTTTTAGTTGCCACAAAGGCAGCATATAGAAATGATGCTTGGCGCATAGACAAGGCTGATATTATTACAAAACCTGAGGATATAAGTTTTGACTCTTTGGGGATAAAGGTTACCGAGCAGAACAATTTAGAGATTCTTCAGGGCTTTAGACCAAAAATGCTTGATCAGGTTTATGAGGGCAAAGTAAACTTTACTATAAAAGACGCAATAGACGCATACATTCTTTTAAAAGCACAAAACATCAATACTGCCATTGTAAAAAGCGCTATTTACAAAATGTTTGTATATCCGTTTTTTGTTCCCAGCCTTGTTGTCATTATCTTCTTCTTTGTTCCGGTCAGTGTAAGATTTTTAAACGTATCGCTATTTAGTTTTGTAGCTATTATCTCATCACTTGTAGTCTGGGCATTTCTTTTTGCGTTAATAGAGCTATCAAGCCACAAAACGTTGCCAAGCGAAGTTGGTATAATCCTTCCTGTTTTTCTGCTCTTTTTAGTTGCGTTAAGGCAATGGAGAAAATATCGCCTCGCCGCTTAATACCAAATAGCTTCTCTTTATATTTGTCGAATAAAGAGTTGGTGGCATTTGGTGTAAGGCTTTATAACAAAAATATAAGTACTTTTTGGATAAAATGCCCTAAAAAATATTTGGGACTTTTATGATAAATTTTAAAAAACTAGCAGCTACATATAAAACTCCGCTCTATATATATGATTTAGACTATATGACAAAGCAGTATGAGGAGCTAAAAGAGGCTTTTAAAGGCAGAAAGTCAATTATGGCATTTGCAATAAAATCAAACTCCAACCTTAGTATTATTAACCATTTTGCCACTCTTGGAAGCGGTGCAGACTGTGTCTCAATCGGGGAAGTTCGCCGTGCGTTTCTTGCGGGAATTCCGAGTTATAAAATTATCTTTTCAGGCGTTGGAAAGAGTGACGATGAAATACGCGAAGCGATAGAAAAAGACATTTTGTATATCAATGTTGAGAGCGAAGCAGAGCTTGGACGAGTAGAACTTATAGCAAAAGAGTTAAAGGCAAAATGCAGAATCAGCGTAAGAGTAAATCCAAATATTGACCCGTTAACCCATCCATATATCTCAACGGGGCTTCATGACAACAAGTTTGGAGTTGAGATAGAGGCTGCAAAGAGAATGTATATCCGCGCCAATAACTCCGAGCATTTAGACCCTGTCGGGATTCATTTTCATATAGGTTCCCAGCTTACAGAGCTTAAGCCTATTTATGAATCTGCCGAGATTGTGGCTGATTTGGTTCGTTCCCTCTCAAGCATAAAAATAGAGCTGAAGTTTTTTGACATCGGCGGCGGACTCGGTGTTAAGTATAAAGATGAGGTTACGATAAAGCCTTATGATTATGCGCAGGCAATTTTGGGAACGCTTAAAGGTTTAGACTTGACGATTATTTGCGAGCCTGGAAGATTTCTAACTGCAAACGGCGGATATTTCTTAACAAAAGTTTTATACGAGAAGCAAAACGGCGCAAAAAGATTTGTTGTGGTTGATGGCGCAATGAATGACCTTCTTCGCCCTAGCCTCTATAAAGCTTATCACAAAATTGAAGCGATAACCCAGAGCAAAACAGATGAGAGTGAGGCGGATGTAGTTGGTCCAGTTTGCGAAAGCGGCGACTTCTTTGCAAAAAATTATCCGCTGCCGATTTTAGAGCATAACGATTTGCTTGTGATTCACAGCGCAGGAGCTTACGGCTTTGGCATGGGAAGCAACTACAACACAAGAGGAAGAAGCGCTGAAGTAGCAATTAAAGGTGATGAGGTAAAACTTATTCGCAGACGCGAAGAGTTTGAAGACTTGATTGCCCTAGAGAAAGAATTTTTGGAAAACTGAGATGTATTTTATTGATGTTCAAGGTACTTTAATCAGCGATGTAGACAAATCCCCAATCCGTGGGAGCATTGAATTTATCGACATGTTAAATGAGAAGAAAATCCCATACATGATTATTACAAACAGCACAAAAAAAGCTTCGAATGAGTTTTATAATTTTTTAAAATCAATCGGATTTAATTTTGAGTTTTCATCTTATCTTGACCCTCTGATGCTTTTGGAGTCACGCGTAGAAAAAGACGGTGTTGCGGCTTATGGGGCAGATGAGTTTTTGGATGTTTTGAAAAAAATGGGCTATATTTTAAATTACAAAAATCCAAAAACGGTACTAATATCAATAAAAGAGAATTTTACCGCAGACGAGTATGCTCAAATAATAGATTTCTTGCTTGGCGGCGCTTCTTTGGTCGGTATGCACGAAACATCAATTTATGCTAAAGACTCTAAAAGATATCCTGGAGTCGGAGCAATTTTAAAGATGCTTGAGTTTGCCACATCTTGCAGTTATGATGTTGTTGGAAAGCCGAGCATTTCATTCTATAAAGAGGCTCTAAGGATGTTGCAAAAACAAAATGCCAATGCAAAATTTAGCGATGTAACTATTATCAGCGATGATGTAAAAGGTGATTTGGGCGGTGCAAAAGAGATGGGAATGAAGACGATTTTTGTAACAAGCGGAAAATATAAAAGTGCGGATGAGATAGTTCCATTTTTAAATCCCGAATTAAGACCTGACTATATCTATGCTGATATGCAGGATATTTTGGAGCATAACAAGTTGGAGAGCAGATGAAAACTTTAGAAGAGTGCAGAGAAGCAATTGACGTTATTGATGATGAGCTGTTAGCGCTTCTCAACAGAAGAATGAATATTGTCAAGCGAGTAGGCGAGATAAAAAAAAGCAGCGATAGCGCTATTTACAGACCTGAGAGAGAAAAGGCGATTATTCAAAGATTGACGCAAAACAGCATAGACGCTAACGGTCTTTTAAACACAAGTGCCATAGAGGCTATATTTTTAGAAATTTTTGCGGTCTCAAGAAACCTAGAACTTCCAGAGCGCATAGCATATCTTGGACCTGAGGGCAGTTTTACGCACCAAGCCGCAGAGAGCAGATTTGGGGCAATGAGCGACTATCTGTCCATGAACTCAATCCCCTCTGTTTTTAAAGAACTTGAAGCAAAAAGAGCAAAATTCGGCGTTGTTCCGATTGAAAATTCAAGAGACGGGATAGTCGGTGAAACACTTGACCTATTGGCAAACAGCAGTGTAAAAATAGTAGCGGAATTATACATGCCTATTCACATGTCGTTTGCTACAAAGGCGAAAAAATTATCCCAAATTACTAAAGTTTACTCAAGAGACAAAGGTTTTGGACAGTGCAGAGAGTTTCTTCAGGAGCACAATCTTATAAATGTCGAACAGATTCCCGTTGAGTCAACCGCGAAAGCTGCTATTTTGGCTGCCAAAGATCCAAATGCCGCTGCAATCTGCAGCCATATCGCAGCTAAATTATACGGTATTCCGACAATGTTTGACCACATCGAGGATGACATAGGTTCTCAAACAAGATTCGTGATACTTAGCGACTTCAAAAATGCCAAGAGCGAGGATGACAAAACTTCCATATTGGTGAGATTGGAAGATTCCATCAAAGCAGGTTCGCTAGTTCACTTTTTGCAGGATTTTGACGAACAAGATATAAATCTTTCAAAAATAGAGTCTCGCCCATCCAAAGACAAAGGCGGGTTTGACTACTGGTTTTTTATAGACTTTTACGGACATGTGGATGATGAAAAATTTCAAAAAGTATTACAAAAACATAAAGGAGAAGTAACTTGGCTAGGAAGTTACACCAGCAATGGCATAAACTACAAAGGACAAAACATTGAAATTCAATAAAAATTTAGAAAATATTAAAACATATGAAGCGGGAAAGCCGATAGAGTTGGTGGTAAGAGAGTACGGCATTGAGCCAAAAGATATCGTAAAACTTGCTTCTAACGAAAACCCTTACGGAACCTCGCCAAAGGTTATAGAGGCCGTTAGCGCCATAGTATCAAAGATGGCTCTTTACCCTGATGACTCTATGATAAAGCTCAAAAAGGCACTAAGTGCAAGATTTGACGTAAAAGATGAAAACATAATTATAGGCTCCGGAAGCGATCAGGTTATAGAGTTTTTAATACATGCAAAAGCGCATACCGGCTCAAAAATTTTAATGAACTCCATTACGTTTGCAATGTATGAGATATATGCAAAGCATGTCGGTGCAGAGGTTATCAGAACATCTTCACAAGAGCACAATTTAGATGAGTTTTATGAGCTCTACAAAAAAGAGAAGCCTGATATTATATTTATATGCACACCGAACAATCCAACGGGAGATGCTCTTGATGCACAGAAAATCTATAACTTTTTAAACAAAATAGATAGTGATACTTTGGTTGTTATTGATGCCGCTTATCTTGAGTATGCAATCGTTAAAGACAGTAAGAAAAAGATAGACGCAAAAGCGTTTATTGAGCAGTTTGAGAACGTTATCTATCTCGGAACATTTTCTAAAGCTTACGGGCTTGGCGGAATGAGGGTAGGATACGGTTTAGCAGACTCTAATATAATAAAAGAGCTTTACAAGCTCAGACCCCCTTTTAACATTACTACTCTCTCTCTTGAGGCCGCAAGAGTAGCCCTTAGCGATGAGGAGTTTGTGAAAAAAAGTGTAACTCTAAATTTTGAACAGATGAAAAGGTATGAAGAGTTTGCAAAAGAGCAAAAAATAGATATAATAAACAGCTATACAAATTTTGTTACATTGTGTCTAAATTCAAGCCAAAATTCTACGAAAATCTCAAATCAGCTCTTGCAAAAGGGGATGATAGTTAGGGATTTGAGCAGCTATAATATGAACGCAATTAGGGTTACGATAGGCACTGACGAGCAAAATAGTCGTTTTTTTAAGTTAGTGATACAATTTTTATAATAGTAAAAATACTTTGTAGTTCTCGAAAAACTTGATTTTCGTAGCTTCAGGGGGTTGTAGGGACGTTAGTCCCTGCCACTAAAAAGGACGTGTTCATTTTAGTGCGTAACATCAGATAATAAATGGGAAGTTGATGGATTTTAAAGTACTTTTTTCACAATTAGTTGTTCTATTTGCTAAGCTAACAAAGCAACAGAGGATTATTATTGGCTCTGCCGTTGTCGGTATAGTAGCATTTGTAATTTTTTTGGTAGTTTATACGGCAAAAAAAGATGAACTTAGCAAGTATGAAGTGCTTTTTGATTCTTTAACTTCAGAAGATGCTGCAAAAGTTATTGAGCAGTTGGAAAAAGACAATATTCCTTATGAGATACTAGACAAAAATGTTATAAAAGTTCCAAAAAATGTTGTTTACAAGGAGCGTATTGCTATCGCTTCGCTAGGGATTCCAAAAAACAGCGGGGTCGGTTTCGAGCTCTTTGACAATCAAGAGTTTGGCGCAACAAGTTTTGACCAAAATGTAAAATATCTTCGCGCATTAGAGGGAGAGCTCTCCCGCACAATAGATGCGCTTGCACCGATTGAGCGTGCCAGTGTCAGTTTAGCTCTGCCTAAAGATTCACTTTTTGTTGAGAAGCAGACAGAGCCAACCGCGTCTGTTATGCTTCAGTTGGTTGAGGGAAGCAACCTCACTTCAAAACAAATCAGAGGTATTAAAAATCTAGTTGCCGCAGCGGTACCAAATCTTAAACCAACGAACGTAATGCTTATTGATAATGACGGTGAAACATTGGGTGATGAAAATGAGATGGCTCAACTGAGCGAACTATCATCTGCTCAGCAAAATTTCAAAACAAAAGAAGAGAAGAAAAAACAGAGAAAGATTGTAGAAGTTGTCTCTCCTTTTGTCGGCGGAGAGCAAAAAGTTGTTGCTCAGGTTACGATAGAGTTTGATTTTTCCATTCAAAACTCAACCTCAGAGGTATTTGACCCGGAAAATGTTGTCAGAAGCGAGCAGGTCAGCGAAGAAAAAAGAGAGGGAGCAACTCCGCCTGACGTTGGCGGTGTTCCCGGAACCGTTAGCAATATAGGTCCGGTTGAAGGACTCTCAAGCAATCAAACCAGTGAAAAATATGAAAAAAATACAGGAACAACTAATTATGAAGTAGGCAAAACCGTCTCAACTACAAAGAGCGAGTTTGCACGCATAAAAAGAGTTACAGCCGCAGTTGTTGTAGATGGAAAATATAAGTACAAAGTTGATGCGGACTCAAAGCCGACAGATGAGCTAGAGTACGAAGCGCTTAGTGAGAGTGATTTGGAAGCTATTTCAGCGCTAGTTAGCCGTTCTATCGGCATTAGCGAGGAGCGAGGAGACCAGATAAGTGTCCAAAACCTCCAGTTTAAAGCACCTGATGCGGATGTAGCACAAAAAAGAGTTAATCAAGCTGTTATGTTTTCTCAAACATATTTGGCGCCGTTCTCTGAGCTATTTAAATATATGTTTGTGCTTCTGCTTCTTCTTGTCATTTATAAAAAAGTTATCTCTCCGTTTGCACAGAGGATGCTTGAAATTTCTAAAGAAGATGATGAGCTCAGTAAGCCGCATTTGTCTATAGAAAATGATGAAGATGAAGATCTGGTAGAAAAAGTTCAAACAATGCGCCGAAAAGTTGAAGAACAACTTGGTGTTGGAGAAGGATTTAATGAAGATGAACTTAAATATGATGTTCTTCTTGAGAAAATTAGAGCTATGGCTGAAGAGTCCCCTGAGGCAGTCGCTCTAGTTCTTCAAGCTTTGCTATCAGAAGAATCTGAAACTACCAAGTAAAAAGTAAGAGGAAAAACAGATGAATTTAAGTCCAACGCAACAGGCCAAGTTTGATGAGATGAGCATGGGGCAGAAGATGGCGATTATGCTTATGCAAATAGGCGAAGACGCTACATCTGCAATATTCTCAAATATGAGTGTTGACGCGATTACTGAAGTTTCAAAACATATTGCTACAAACAAAAGTGTAGAGAAATCTGTTGCAACGGCAATACTTGAAGAGTTTTATGCCATTTTCCAATCCGGACAGTTTATTACATCCGGCGGACTAGAGTATGCGAGAGAGCTTCTTTATAGAACTTTAGGCCCTGAAGAGGCAAAAAAGATTTTAGAAAAACTCTCAAAAAGCATGCAGGAGACTCAGAATTTTGCATACCTCTCAAAAATAAAGCCTCAGCAGTTATCAGACTTTATTATTAATGAGCATCCTCAAACAATCGCGCTTATCTTAGCCCACATGGATGCAACAGAGGCGGCAGATACGCTTCAATACTTCCCAGATGACCTTAGAAGTGAAGTCTCTATGAGAATGGCAAAACTCGGCGATATCTCTCCATCTGTAATTAAAAGAGTTTCAGCAGTTTTAGAGTCTAAGCTTGAATCTCTTGCTTCATACAAAGTTGAAGTCGGCGGACCTCGCGCTGTTGCCGACATCTTTAACCGTCTTGGAGCAAAAGCGTCAAAAGAGACACTTGCTAAGATTGAAGAGAGAGATGAAGAGATGTCAAATCTAATCAAAGAGATGATGTTTACATTTGAAGATATTCAAAAACTGGATAAAAATGCAATTACCGAGATTCTAAAAGCTGTTGATAAACCTGACTTAATGTTGGGTCTTAAGAGTGCGCCTGAAGATCTCAAGCAGAAATTCTTTAGCGCAATGAGTGATAGAGCTAAAGAGGCGTTTGAAGAAGAGATGCAGTTCTTGGGTGCTGTAAAAATGAAAGAGGTTGAAGGTGCTCAGAGAAGAATCGTTGAAGTGGTAAACGGCCTTGCTGAGACTGGACTAATCCAATTAGGATCTTCCTCGGAAGAGATGGTGGATTAATTTGGCAAGTATAATTACCAGCGATAGAATTAAAAGCCACAATGTCGATAAGTATAACTTCAAGGTGTTGGCGTATGGTTCGGAACCGGATGATGAGTTTGTTGAATCCTCATTTGCAAAGAAGCAGCCTGAAGCTGAGGTACAACATCAAGTAAGGGATAGAGAAGTAGATTCAAGCGCTATGACTCAAAGCTCTAAGGACTCTTTGATAGAGTCGCTGTTAAATAAAACTGATGAGATGTCATCCAACTTTATTAAACTTCAAATGAAGCTAGAGAGCATGAGTGATGAGCATAAGACAGAGATTCAAAAAATCAAAGAAGAGTCTTATGCAGCCGGACTAGAAGCAGGCAAAGAAAAAGCTCTTAAAGATGACGAAAAGAGCGTTTCAACAGTCGTAGCTCAATATAGTTCATCTATTGAAAAGCTTGAAAAAAATGCAAAAGAGTTTGAAAATGCGCTTGAGGGAATTAAAAAAGAGTTAATAAACGCAGCCCTAGATATCTCAAAAGAGGTGATTAAGGTCGAGCTCAGCGAGAACTCAAGCAGAGTGGCGAGTATTTTGGCACAGGAGCTGATTAAAGAGTTGCAAAGCGCCTCTAAAGTCACTCTTAAAGTAAATCCAAAAGATCACGGAGCAATTTCACAGGCTGTTGGCTCTTTGGCGCATGTTGAAGTTATGTCAGACAGTGCGGTAAGCCTTGGCGGAGTTATAGCGATTAGCGATGCAGGCAACATAGATGCACAAATTTCCAAAAGATTTGAACGAGTTAAAAGGGCAGCTTTAAGTGAGTAAAACAGATATATGAATATAAAATCAAGCAGAATAAAAGAGTTGGAAAATCTTTGCAAAGAGATTAGAGAAGAGATACTAAGAGTAGTTAGTAAAAATGGCGGACACTTAAGCTCAACCCTCGGTGCGACAGAGCTAATTGTAGCGATGCATGAGGTTTTTGACTCTAAAAAAGATCCTTTTATTTTTGACGTATCGCATCAGGCATATGCGCATAAACTTTTGACTGGAAGAAGGAAAGAGTTTGATACGCTAAGACAATTCAACGGCTTATGCGGATATACAAAGCCAAGCGAGAGTGAGCACGACTATTTTGTAGCGGGGCACAGTTCTACATCTATCTCTCTGGGCGTAGGCGCTGCTAAGGCTATTGCGCTTAAGGGCGAGCAAAACTCAAGGGTTCCGGTAGTTATGATAGGCGATGGAGCTATGACGGCAGGTATGGTTTATGAGGCTTTGAATGAGTTGGGTGAGAAAAAATATCCGATGGTAATCATACTTAACGATAATGAGATGAGCATATCAAAGCCAATCGGGGCGATAAGCAGAATTCTTAGCTCGGCAATGGCGTCGCCGTTTTATCAAACTTTCAAGAAACACACTGAAAATTTTGTGGATAATTTTGGGGAGGGTGCCCACTATATCGCAAAAAGAATGGAGGAGTCGCTTAAGCTTATAACTCCTGGGATTATGTTTGAAGAGATGGGAATTAACTATATCGGACCGGTTGACGGACATAACTTAAGCCAGCTCATAGATATATTGGAAAAAGCAAAAGAGCTAAAAAGACCCGTTATTATCCACGCACAGACCATTAAAGGCAAGGGTTATGAGATAGCCGAGGGCAAGGACGAGAAGTGGCATGGTGTTGGACCTTTTGATATAGAGAGTGGAGCAAGTGCGAAAAAAAGTACGCAAAAGAGCGCAACTCAAATATACACAGAGGCGCTGCTTCATCTTGCAAAAAATAATGAAAAAATTGTCGGTGCTACGGCAGCTATGCCAAGCGGAACAGGTTTAAGTGAACTTATGGAACTCTATCCAAATAGATTTTGGGATGTGGCAATAGCGGAGCAACATGCGGTTACATCAATGGCAGCACTCGCAAAAGAGGGATTTAAGCCGTTTTGTACCATATACTCTACATTTCTGCAACGCGGATATGACCAAATCATTCATGATACCTGTTTGATGAACCTTCCTGTTGTTTTTGCGCTTGATCGAGCTGGGATAGTCGGAGAGGACGGAGAGACTCATCAAGGTGTTTTTGACATAAGTTTTTTAAGAGCTGTTCCAAATATGACGCTTTTTGCTCCAAGAGATGAGAAGAGTTTTCATCAGGCTATGGCGTTTGCGGCTGAGTTTCCTCACCCGTGCTCGCTTAGATATCCAAGAGGCTCGTTTACCGAGACAGATTTGCCTGAATCTCTGGGGTTTGAGTTGGCAAAGTCTCAACTGCTTCGCTCAAGCAAGAGCGATATTTTATTTATCGGTTATGGCAACGGCGTGGGGCGTGCTTATGAGACGGCCGGCTTTTTGGATTTTGAAGTAGCCATTTTGGATTTGCGATTTGTAAAACCGCTTGATGCAGAGATGCTTCGTGAACTTTCAAAAAAACATAAAAAGTGGTTTGTCTTTAGCGACAGCTCAAAAATGGGCGGAGTCGGAAGCGCTATCTTAGAGTTTTTATCTAATGAAAAGATTCTACATGTAGAAGTTGTAAGTTTTGAATATGAGGATAAAT
This sequence comes from Sulfurimonas sp., assembly GCA_030654155.1. GTDB lineage: Bacteria > Campylobacterota > Campylobacteria > Campylobacterales > Sulfurimonadaceae > Sulfurimonas. Next base: position 15,034 of record JAURYA010000094.1, read on the forward strand.
TTATAACTCACGGAAACACAAAACAGGTAGAGGAGTCATTGGGACTTTTGCCTGAACAGCTTGCACAAAAGGTTAGAGAGTCAATTTAATTGTTTATAACTCTGATATAATCATAGAAGTTTAATATAAGTGAGGCAATAATGAAGAGAGTTGTTAGTGCAGTTTTGATTTGTCTTTTTACATCGGCAAATGCTTTTGATTTTGATATTGGAGTTTCAGGCGGGGACAGAGGAGTTGATGGATTTTCTTTCTCGATAGGTGATTATTATAATGTTCCGCAAACTGACGTTGTTATAGTTGAGCGCACTATCCCAAGGGAAGATGTGAATGTAGCCTATTTTTTAGCGCGAAGAGCGCATAGAGATGTAAGGTTTATTACAAATTTACGACTTAGCGGTAAGAGTTGGTGGGATATAAGCTTGCGTCTGGGACTTGATCCACGCACTATTTATGTGGTTGATACTTATAATAACTACGGTCCTCCGTACGGCAATGCTTACGGGTACCATAAAAAAAATCATCGATTAAGCGACAGAGAGATTTTAGAGTTGGTGAATGTCCGTTTTTTATCTGACTACCATAGAATAAGTCCTGATGAGGTTATAGAGCGCAGACAAAGAGGAACCCACTACTATTACGACAGAGATGAGCATCGTGACAGAAGACACAAAGTAGAAAAATACGACGAAAAAAGATATAAAAAAGATAGAGAAAGAGAAGAGTATAGAGATAGACGAGAGATTCGAAATAAGACAAACAAAAAAGAAGATAGTAATAAAAATGACAAAAGAGGAAACGGCAATAATGAGAGGGGCAGAGATTAATAATATCTCTGCACTACTTTAACATTAAAACTCCGGCAAATCTGCCTGTTTTTGCTTCGGCTCTGTAAGAGAAATATCTCTGTGTGTTGCAGCAAGTGCAATCATCGCAAAACTCGATATTCTCTTCTTTAATTTTGCAAGAGAGCAGTTGGGCGCGGAGAATTTTACCGACATCAAGGTAAAAGTTCTCGCCTCTTTTTTGCATAGCATACTCTAAACCTTTCTCTTTTGCCTCGTCGTAAATCTCGCTTCCAACCTCATAACAGCATACTCCGATGCTGGCACCAATACTTACATGTACATTTTTTGGCTCAGAGCCAAACTCAGTTTCCATCTTCTCAATAACATTTTTTACTATGTTTTTAAATGCTCCTTGGCGTCCTGCATGAGCCGCCGCAATAACCTTTTTTTTATCGTCGTAAAATAGCAAAGGGGAGCAGTCGGCAACCATAACCATAAGCGGAGTGTTTGTTTTGTTTGTCATAAGAGCGTCGCACGTCGGAGGGGTTTCAAAATCATCATTTGTAACTACATGTACGATGTCGGAGTGAATCTGCTTCATATGCACGAGTGAGTTTTTTTCGTAGTTTAGCTCTTTAGCCAAAACAGCGTGATTTTTTTCTACATGTAGCTTTTCATCGCCTACGTGAAACGCCAGATTTCCGCTCTCTTTTGTGGTAAAAGAGTGGAGAAGATTTGGAAATAGAGTCAATTTTTTACTATAATAGAATTTCATGGAAAAATTATATCCAAAAGGGGATGTTTTGAGTAAGTTTAGTTTATATCCCGTCACTTTAGACGGGTCGGATACAGAGTCAAAGAGAGAAGAGATAAGGGCATATTTTCACAATACTTACGATATTTTTGAGAAGATTTTTGAAGTTTTAAAAGACGATGGGGTCTTTTACCAAAAGTCAGAGATAACGCGCCATCCTATGATATTTTATTTTGGACACACCGCCACTTTTTTTGTAAATAAATTAATAAATATGAAGATAATAAAAGAGAGAATAAACCCAGAGTTTGAGTCCATCTTTGCCGTGGGCGTAGATGAGATGGAGTGGGATGATACAAATGGCACGCACTACAAGTGGCCAAAAGTGGATGATGTCAGAGCGTACAGAATAAAGGTAAGAAATCTTGTTGATGAGCTTATAACGTCGCTTCCAATGACTCTGCCAATCAGGCAGGAATCGCCGATGTGGATAATTTTAATGGGCATAGAGCATGAGCGTATCCATATAGAGACTTCTCTGGTTCTGCACCGCCAGATGCCGCTTAAAGATGTCAAAGAGGTGAAAGAGTTTAACATCTGCCCGCACAGCTCAGAGGCTCCCAAAAATGAGATGATAAGCATAGAGGGCGGCGATGTAATTTTGGGAAAAGAGAAGTCGCACAACCTCTACGGCTGGGATAACGAATATGGAAAATTCAATCAACATGTAGAAAAATTTAAAGCGTCAAAATATCTGGTAAGCAACGCCGAGTTTATGGAGTTTGTTAAAGATGGCGGATATGAAAATAGCGAATTTTGGGATGATGAGGGGAAGAAGTTTTTATCTATAAGCGGCGCAAAACATCCTACTTTTTGGGTTTTAGAAGAGGGCAAGTATAGATACAGAACGCTTTATAAACTCATAAATATGCCGCTTGACTGGCCTGTGGATGTAAACGCACTCGAAGCTGAGGCATTTTGCCGCTACAAAAGCAAAAAAGATGGGGTTATCTACTCTTTGCCAAGCGAGGCGGAGCATAGGCTGATATACGATTATGCAGGTTTGCGGGATATTCCTGACTTTCATGAGAGCAGGGCAAACCTAAACTTTTACCATTACTTTAGCTCATGCCCCGTAAACGAGTTTGGTTTTAACGGCATATACGATGTTGTGGGAAACGTCTGGCAGTGGAGTAGAACTCCGATATTCGGCTTTGAGGGATTTGAAGTTCATCCGGCATATGACGACTTTTCCGTGCCTACTTTTGACAACAGACATGCGCTGATTTTAGGCTCATCATGGGCAAGCAGCGGAAACATGATAATGAAACACTCCCGCTACGCATTTCGCAAACACTTTTTTCAAAATGCCGGTTTTAGATATGTTGTCTCAAAGAGCGATGTAAAGGTTGAAAATGATGTTTACGAGAGCGATGAGCTGGTATCGCAGTACTGCGAATTTCAGTACGGCGATGAGAACTTCGGCGTTAAAAACTTTGCAATAGAGTGCGCAAAAATAGCCTCAAAATTTGCAAAAAACCACACAAAAGCGCTTGATTTGGGATGTGCAACCGGACGTGCAGCTTTTGAGCTTGCAAAAAGTTTTGATGAGGTAGAGGGGATTGACTTCTCGGCTAGATTTATAGGCGTGGGCGTAAAACTAAAAAGTGACGGATACATCGCATTTGCTTCAAAAACCGAGGGCGGTTTGGTGCATAAAAAAAAGGTGACCATAGAGGAACTTGGCTATGAAAATCTAAAAGAGAGAGTTTCTTTCTGGCAAGGTGACGCATGTAACCTCAAGCCAAATTTTAACTCTTACGATTTGGTAGTGGCGACAAATCTCATAGACAGGCTCTACAATCCTAGACTATTTTTGGACAGCGTTCATGAGAGGCTAAACAGCGATGGCGTTTTGATTTTAACATCGCCATACACTTGGCAGGAGAGCTCAACCAAAAAAGAGTTCTGGCTAGGCGGTTACAAAGATGAAAACGGCAAAGAGATAAAAACCATCGATACGCTAAAAGAGATTTTGGGCAAAGATTTTGAGCTTTTACATATTCAGGATTTGGAGTTTATCATAAAAGAAACGGCAAGAAAGTTTCAGCACAGCGTTGCAGAGGTTAGCGTTTGGAGGAAAAGAAATCTTTAGTTTTGTTTTTATCATAATTTAAACTGTATAATATTTTAAAAATTTATAGCATCTCAATCAATTTAAATAAGAAAAAAGGTAAATAAAATGGCTAAATATTACCCACCAATATTTCAAGAGAAACAATTTAATTGCGTACATTGCGGAGTTTTTGCAAAACAAAATTGGTTTTCTACTGAATATTTAGATGGTTATAATAGACCATCCCTTGAGTACTCTCTTTGCATTTGTGAACATTGTGAAAAGGAATCTTTATGGAAAGATGAAACAGAAACTCTTTTGGACCCAAGAGAAACGATTCATTTACCGTCTCATGAAGATATGCCACAAGAAATTAAATCATTATATGATGAAGCTTTAAGTGTGGTTGATTTATCTCCAAAAGCAGCGGGCGCACTTTTAAGACTTGCTATGCAGCATTTGATGCCATTAATAGGCGCAAATACAGGAAAACTTGATAAAGATATAGCAAAACTTGTATCTGAGGGATTACCTGAACAAGTAAAGCAGGCGCTTGATTATTGCCGAGTTATAGGAAATAATGCAGTTCATCCAAATGAAATAAATCTTGATGATACTCCAGAAATGGCGCATACTATGTTTGAGATGATAAATTTTATAGTTGAAGAAAAAATAGCAAAACCAAATAGAATTAAAGAAATGTTTAATAAATTACCATCAGGTGCTATTGCTTCTATAGAAAAAAGAGATGCCAAATCATAAATTAATGAAAAAATTAAGATAGATAACTTAACTTAGAAAATATTACAAAATGACAGATTTTGCAAGGCGGACAAGATTTTTAGTTAGTATCAAATAAAGAAGTTAATTTTTATAATCAGATATTAAAAAAGGCAATACGATGAACACTCTAACCGTAATTGACACTATTTCTAATAAAATACACACCATCCGTGAGTTTCAAGTGATGCTTGATAGAGATTTAGCAGAGCTTTATGGCGTTGAAACAAGAGTATTAAAGCAGGCAGTTAAAAGAAATATTGATAGATTTCCTAGCGATTTTATGTTTGAGTTAAATGATGAAGAGATAAACTTTTTGGTATCACAATCTGTGATACCATCTAAAAAATCTTTTGGAGGAGCAAAGCCATTCGTTTTTACAGAACAAGGAGTCTCCTCATTATCCGCAGTCTTAACAAGTAAAATTGCCATTGAGATTTATATAAATATTATGAGAACATTTGTGCAAATGCGAAAAGTTATCAGCTCGAGCAGTTTGCTTTTTTCTAAAATAGAGGCTTTGGAAAAACGGCAAGTTTCGTATGAAATAAAGACAGATACAAAAATAGAGCAAGTCTTAACTGCATTGGAAGACAAAACTAAAAAACCGGATGAGGGGATATTTTTTGATGGGCAGGTATATGATGCTTATGTTTTTGTAAATGATTTGTTAAAAAGTGCAAAAAGCGAAATAGTGCTGATAGATAACTATATAGACGATACAGTTTTTACACTCTTTGGCAAATATCCAAATCTAAAAATAAAAATCTTTACTCTAACCATTACAAAACAACTTAGGCTTGATTATCAAAGATACCAAGCGCAAATGTAAATATAGAGTTAAAAGAGTTTAAAAGCGCTCACGATAGATTTATGATAATTGATAATAAAGAGATGTATCATATCGGAGCGAGTCTCAAAGATTTGGGCAAAAAATGGTTTGCGTTTTCCAAGTTTGAGATGGAAGCTTCGGATATTTTAAAGAAGCTACATTAAAGGGAACAAAATGAATTACGATTTTTCAACTTCTACATGTAGAGAAAACACAAATGCGGAGAAGTATGTTCTTCGTGAGAAGCTTTTTGGCACAAACGATGTTATGCCTCTCTGGGTTGCAGATATGGACATCGACACTCCGGATTTTGTGATTGAAGCGGTAAAAAAACGCCTAGAACATCCTATCATAGGATATGAGGAAGTGCCGCCTAGCATGTTTCTTGCCCAGATAGGATGGATGAAAAACGAGCACAGCGTTGAGTTTGCCTTAGAGGATATGCTCCATTCTCATTCTGTGGTCGCGAGTATGAATGTTGCCATCGAAGCATTTACGCAAAAAGGCGATAAAATCATAGTCCAAACTCCGGTATATCCTCCTTTTTTTCACAGCGTGATGGAGCATGAGAGAGAGCTTCTGAAAAATCCTCTTCGTCTTAGAGATGATGGAAGTTACACTTTTGACATAGAAGATTTGAAATCAAAGATAGATGAGAAAACAAAACTTCTGCTTCTTTGCTCTCCGCACAACCCAGTCGGGCGTGTTTGGAGAAAAGAGGAGCTGGAGGAGATTTTAGAGCTATGCTTGAAGCATAACATAGTCGTGTTTAGCGATGAGATTCACTCTGATTTGGTATATACGCCAAATGTACATGTTCCTTTCGCTTCGCTTTCATATGAGGCAAGAGATATAACGGTTACGGCTATCGGCGTAGGAAAAAGTTTTAATATGGCGGGCTTTGCCATAAGCAGTGTGGCAATACCAAATAAAGACTTAAGAGATAGATTTTTAAAGGTTTATAACCGCATCCACTTTGCAAACGGAAGCACACTTTCGCATGTAGCTTTTGAAGCAGCTTACAAAGAGGGAAAAATATGGCTTGAAGAGTTAAAAACACATCTGTTTAAAAATTATCAGATGTTAAAAAAGTTGAGCGAAAAATTTCCGCATCTTATAAAATTGACCCCAATTGAGGCTACTTATTTGGCTTGGCTTGATTGCAGAGGTTTGGGGCTTCGCGACAAGGAGTTGAGGGATTTTTTTGTTCATGAAGCTGGACTTGGGCTTAGTGCGGGGATTAGTTTTGGCAGAGAGGGAAGCGGTTTTATGAGGTTGAACTTTGCCATCTCTTCTGCTAAAATGTCACAACTGATAGAAAAATTGCAAAAAGCATTACAAGAACATAGGAATTAAAATTGATTAAAATAAATTGGGACGATTTTAAATTTTTTAAACAATACAGTGAAAACAAGAGTGATAATTTTGAGATATTGTTGGATTTTTTAAAAAGCCACTACAAGATGACGTCGCCAAAAGAGATGTATGAGACAATGGCAAATGACGACACTGCGCTTCTGATGTTAAACAAGAGAGAGATCAACTCTTTGGAAGATTTAGAAAAGCGTCTTTATAAGAATTTCAGTGCAAAATGATTTAGACAAAATAGACGCATTTTTAGCAAAACATCATGTTTTAACTCTTGCTACTAGTGATGGCTTGGAGCTTAGCGCATGTAACCTTTTTTATGCATTTGACTTAGAAAAAATCTCCTTTGTCGTAGCAAGCAGCGACGAAACAACACATATAAAAAACATCTCAAAGAATAGAAATGTTGCTGGAACGGTTGTTTTGGAGACAAAAATAGTCGGTAAAATAGAGGGAGTTCAGTTTAGAGGCGAGTTTTTGCCTTTAGAGGATGAGGCTTTAAAAAAGCTCTATTTCAAGAGCTTTGCGTATGCGCTGGCTATGAATCCAACACTTTGGCAGATAAAAATCAACCATTTTAAATTAACTGACAACACTCTGGGATTTGGCAAAAAAATTATTTGGACAAATTCTTTTCTTTAAACATCGTGCAATCAGTTCCGCTGCTCTGAAATACTACAATTGAGGGAATCTGTTGCGACTTAAAGCCGTATGCTCTGCAACCGTGAGGTCTTGGCGCCTCCCATGTAACAAAATAGTATTCACATTTTCTACAATTAATTCTTTTCATATAAATCTCTGTTTTAAGTGTGCTATTTTAGCATATTTGGTACAATGCTCAAATAAAATAAAGTAATAAATTAAAGGAAAATGATGGATAAGATATTACTTATGCTACAACTTCAAGCCGAGCTGAATGAAGCTACAAACGGCGCTGAGTGGACTAGCGGTATTACAAAAAACAACAAAGTTATCAACTGGAAGCGATGCATCTATATGGAGTGCGCAGAGATGATTGACAGCTTTACTTGGAAGCACTGGAAGAACATAGATAAAGAGGCAGATTGGGCTAACTTGCAGATAGAAGTTGTCGATGTTTGGCACTTTATTATGAGTTTGGCGATAGAAAACTACACTCAAACTCACAGAGGTCGTATTGATGATTTGGCACAAAATATATCAGAGCTAGGAAATTTTGCCAAGATAGATACAAAAAATAATCTATTTGCCGCGCAGGATGATGTTATAGAAAAGATTGAGTCTATTATGATAGATACACTCTCAAGAAGCGCTCTAAACTTAGAAAAGCTGATATCTGATTTTTTTGATTTGGTTATTTTGAGCGGACTTGACTTAGAGAGCCTCTATAAACTTTATGTCGGAAAAAATATTTTAAACCAGTTTCGCCAAGACCATGGCTACAAAGACGGCTTGTACATTAAAGTTTGGGGCACAGAAGAGGATAACGTTGTTATGAAGAGAGTTTTGGATGAAAACAGCAGTGTATCTCCAAGCGAACTATATAAAGAGCTTACGAAACTCTATCTAGCGCTAAAGAAGAGATAGCAGTTGAGCAGTGTATTAGAGGTAGAGAATCTATCTTTTGGGTACAAAAAAGGTTCTCTGCTTTTTGATAATCTCTCATTTTCCTTAAAAAAAGGCGAAATAAAAGCGATAGTCGGGGCAAGCGGGGCAGGAAAAAGTACAATTTTTGAACTGATTTTAGGAAATCTAAAACCGCTTTCTGGAACCATTAAAAGTTCGTTCTGCTCTGAGGTATTTCAAGACCCGTACAGCTCTTTTCATCCAAGCTACACTCTTTTAAATCAGATAAAAGATGTGGCAAAGCTTGATGAGTTGGATATCTACCTCAAGAGGATAAATCTCGATTACGAACTTCTTTTAAAACTTCCGCATGAACTCTCAGGTGGACAGCTTCAACGAGCTTCCATCCTCCGCGCTATGCTTATGAAACCCGACCTGCTTCTGCTCGATGAGCCTACTTCCGCACTTGACAATGTTATTCAGCTAGAGGTTATGAGTATGCTTGTTAAACATCTTGATAGAATGGGAATGTTGCTTATCACGCACGATTTGGATTTGGCCAAATGGTGCGCGGATGAGATTATTATGATTTGAGAGTCAGAGTCGGTATCGAGTCTAAATTATCTAGTATGCCAAACTTAAAATAGATAAGAAGCGATTACGCTGATATTATTCATCTGTTTTTCGGCTCTCTCACCTGTTGCAACCCCATCATATTCGCTTCTTTTTATAAAACTAACTAGTTTAAGCGTAAGATTTTTTATAGGTTTATAGCTTATTGCCAAATCTGACTCATACGCTGCTTTTGCAGCTGCAAGACTCCTCCAGCCAATGGTTTTTGATTTTTCATAATAAGCAAAGCTAGCTAAAAAGCTAAGTGTGCTTGAGAGGGTGTACCCTAAGGCTGTTTTGTATGCCAAAACATCGCGCCTATAAACATTTCTTGAAAATATGGAACTCGTATAGGCAGGGTCTGAGCCCCACGCATTGAAATACTCGGCATCATTTGATTTATTTACGGAGAGTGAGAGAAACTTTATGGAATCTGCAATTTTTGCTTCAAAACCGCCCATAAAAAAAGAGTTTTGGATATTGCCGTAATTTTTTCCGATAGATTTTTGAGCAAGGAGCTGTGCGCTTAAAGATAGTTTCGTTAAATTGACAAATTCTGTTTTATAGCTTGTGTCCATATAAAAAGTATTTGCAAAATCATATGCCGTGTAGTTCCACGCTCTGTATGAAAATGAATCGCAGAGTTGGTGTTCTAATCCTATAAAGCTTATTCCTTTGGTGTCTTCGCCCCCTGCCGCTTCGGCAATACTTATAAATTTTGCCTGCTCAACCCCGTTTATGGATTGTGATTGCATCGGTACTGCAGCGCCTGCAGTTTTCGTCTGCTCCCCCACTAAAGCCCAATCTGCAGCTCCTTGTGAGCCAAAGGAGATTGCATTTATATGTCCAAGAGAGAGGCTGATATTTTCATTAAGAGAGTTTTTCAAAAAAACAGCTTGATAGAAATTTGGAGTAAGGGTTGTGCTGATTTTTGTTAAAGGCGTATCCAAAAGTTGTCGCCCGACTACCGCATCTGTTGTTCTGTTTTTATAGCGAAGATACAACTCGCCAAAAACAACGCTTGTGTCGCCTTTTGGTTGGCTAAAAAGCCCCAAAGCGTTATTTTTACCCTCCCAATTTGTCAGACCCGTATCTCCGTTTGCATAAGCTCCTATGCCAAAATGGAGACCTTCATAAAAATTCTCAGAGATATATTTTAGCTTTAAAAGATAAGCGCTTCCGTCTTCGGGAGCATATTTATTGCTTTTATCGCTAAGAACGTGAATGACTTTTATTTCACCCTCTGTTTTTGCTTCTTGAGCGTCCACTCCGTATAAAATTGTGCAAAATAGAAGTATTTGTAAAACTATTCTCATCTTTTGCCTTTATCTCATAAAATATTTTACTATATAAAAACCGCTTCCGGCCATAAAAATAGAGCCAAAAGCGTTTAGAGAGATATTTGCAAGAGCCAAAGCGATGTGCCCGCTGTTTAGTAAAAAAAAACTCTCGATTGCAAATGCAGAGTAGGTTGTAAGTCCACCTAAAATCCCCGTAGTTAAAAAAGATTTTACATGCATAGAAAAGAGTGTTGTGTACATAAAGTATGCTATCAATAAGCCCATTATAAAACTGCCGATTAGGTTTACCCCCAAAGTTCCAAAGGGAATGTCATGCGGCAGTCTATGCGATATAACGCCGTTTAGATAAGCCCTAAGCACAGCGCCTATGAAACCGCCGCTACCTATGGCTAGGATTGTTTGCCAGCTCATCATCATACACCTTTTGCATTTTTATTCGTAAATCGCTTAGCCAATTCTTATCGCTTTTATCTGCTATGAAAGATTCCATAAAAATTACGGTAATTTTACCCGGTTTATAGTAGAAATTTTTCATATTGTAATATTTTGACGTCTGCAAAAGCACTATCGGCTGAACGCAAAGTTTGTTTGCATCTGCTACTATTTTTGCGCCGGATTTAAAAGGGAGCATCATGTCTTTTGTAGAACGGGTTCCTTCCGGAAACATGGTTATAGCCCTGTTTGTTTTAAGTACGTGTTTGGCATCTTTTAGAAGTTTTATAAGCGATGTTTTGCTCTCTCTCTCAACTGCAATGTCTTGCGGCAGTTTTAGAGCCAAACCAAAAAAAGGCATGTCGAAAAGCTCTTTTTTTGCAACCCATGCAAGGTCTCTATTTGTTATTGTCTCCATAATCGCTATATCTAAATCACTTTGATGATTTAACAGAAACATTTGCGCGTTCGGGTCCTCTTTTCCTTTAATTTTAACTCTGAAAAATATGGTAAGTCTAATTAGCCAAGCAGAAAATTTTCTGCAGTAAGGTTTAGGAAAAAGATAAAAAGTTAAAATCATAAAGGAGAGAGATGTAAAAATTATTATAGTTGCAAAGAGCCAACTAATTTGAGCAAATATCTTCATCTTTTACCCAGCCTATTTTTTTATCTTTTAATTGTACTTTTGCCCACCCTTTTATTTCAAACTCTTTTTGCAAACTGTATTGGCTGGGGGTTGTCTCAAATATCGTTCCGTTTGCTACCGGAAGCAGATATATTCCAGCTCCTTCTTTTATACATATCTCTCTAGAGGGAGTGCCTGTATAGAGAACATATATAAGGGGAATAATAATAAAAGTCAGGTAAATATATTTCTTTCTCCACAAAATGACTAAAAAAGCAATAATGGCTATGATTGAAGCGATGCCCATTTTTAGCATTTCATGAGATTGGTCTTTTGGCTTAAGATCGCTCTGCGTTGTTACGCTGTCATCATTTACAATAATTGGTATTTTTACTTGTATAAATCTATTTTTTACTAGGTTAAAGTATGAGAATTCTAAAGTTTCTACCCCTTTGTCTATTATCGCATAGTATGTAATTTTAGAGTTCAGATAGGAGTCTGCAACGGATTCCACACCCTGTTTAAAGACACCGTTTAATTTTAAAGCGGAAATGTTAGAGTTTGTGGCAGTTGCCACAAATACAACTATATTGTATGTAGCATCATAGCTTGTGGTTTTATACTCAACTATCTCAAATGAGTCTGCTATTATTTTTGAAAAATCACTTTTAGGGTTAAGCGATATAACATTTAATTTGTCACCTATTAGGGTTGTAGTTTCATATCGTTTATTATTGTAATCAAGAAGAGTTGCTTTAAAATCTGGAAGTCTGATGCTCTCTGAAGTTGCTAAAAAGTAAAAAGTTTCATAATAGTTATTTGAATCTATCTTTCTTGATGGAAAATCACTTAGCAGTTTTAAACCTTCTGAGTTTGTCAATTCATATGTGATATCAACAAAATCTTTTACGGTAGAAACTGCTTTTATGGTAACTTTAAATATCTCACCCTTTAAGACTCTTTGTGGGATATTTTCGTAGCTTAAATATATTACTTTCTCAAGAGCACCGCTCTTTCCTTCAGCACTGCTCTCATCATAAGGTATCGCTTCTGCCGTATTGGCAGCGTTGTTGATATCCTGTCCTGCATCATCTACATTTGCAAATATCGCACTATAAAGAAACAGCCATACTAATAGTAATCTAATCACGCTTCTAAAAATCCTTGTAGCATTTTTATGCCGTCATCGCTTCCAAGAATTTTTTCCATAGCTCTCTCAGGGTGAGGCATAAGTCCAAAAACATTTCTCTCTTTGTTGCAAACACCTGCGATTGAATCAACGCTGCCGTTAGGATTTTTTTCGTTGCCGCTCTCGTCACAATATTTTAAAAGGATTTGGTTGTTGGCATAAAGCTCTTTTAAACCCTTCTCGTCTATGTAGTAGTTTCCGTCATGGTGAGCGATAGGAACATTTACAACATCGCCGTTGTGAAGTTTTTCTAAAAATATATTGTCATTGTTTACGACTTTTAGATTGTGATGCTTTGAAAGAAAGTGTAGACTTTCATTTCTCTTAAGCGCACCGGGAAGAAGACCAGCCTCTGTTAAGACTTGAAAACCGTTGCATATGCCTAAAACTTTTCCGCCGTTGTTCGCATAGTTTATAACAGCTTTCATAACAGGACTGAATTTTGCGATAGCACCGCTTCTTAGGTAGTCACCGTAGCTAAAACCGCCTGCTACAACAAGCAGGTCAGTGTCGGACGGAACACTCTCTTCCTTATGCCATAATATTTCAGTTTCGGCACCTAATGATTTAAAAGCATTTTGTGTGTCATATTCGCAGTTGGTACCAGGGAACTGTAAGATTGTTACTTTCATTTTACCAGCTCAATCGTATAATCTTCGATTACCGTATTTGCAAGAAGCTCCTCACACATTTTTGTAACGTCAGCCATTGCTTTTTTCTCCTCTTTTTCATCAAGAGAAAATATTATCTGTTTTCCGACGCGAACATTGCTTACATTATCAAAGTGCAGTGAAGCCAGCGCATGATGCACCGCCTTGCCTTGAGAGTCTAAAACACCAGCTTTTAAAAATACATTTACTATTGCTTTCATCATTACTTCCCTAATATTCTATTTAAAACTTGCTCGTAAGCCACTGTCAAACCGCCTAAACCTTGGCGAAATCTGTCTTTATCCATTTTTTCGCCGCTTACCATATCCCAAAAACGGCAATTGTCAGGGCTAATCTCATCTATTAGGATAATATTGCCGCTTTTGTCTTTTCCAAATTCAAGTTTGAAATCAACCAGATTGAGACCTTTGTCTGCAAAATATGGTTTTAGGATATCATTAATCTGTCTTGCCATGCGGCGAAGTTTGTCAAGTTCATCTTGAAAATTAACCAGTCCCAAAATAAGAGCATGCTGATCATTTAGTTTCGGATCGCCCAAATCATCGTTTTTATAATCAAACTCAACAAGAGTAAACGGTAAAACTGTACCGTCTTTTATGCCAAGATTTTTGCTTAAGCTTCCTGTTGCAATATTGCGTACAATTACTTCAATCAATATAACTTTAGTTCTTTTATGCAACATGTTATTGTCATCTAGCATCTTAACAAAATGCGTCTGGATGCCCTTTGCTTCCAAAAGTTTAAAAAGCTCCGTTGAAATTTTGTTGTTAAGAGCACCTTTGCCGGCTTCGCTAGATTTCTTCGCTCCATTAAACGCAGTCAAGTCATCTTTAAACTCTGAGATAAGTAAGTTGTCATCATCGGTTGAGAAGAGCTTTTTCGCTTTTCCTTCGTAGAGTAATTCTCTTTTTTCCATTTAGTTACACTCCTTTTGTGATAATTAATGCTTTTATGATATCGGTACCGACTTTGAGCTGAATGTCTTTGTTCATCATCTCATCCGATATGATATGTTTTGAGTCTTTTTTAGTCTCTTCCTCTGCTTCTTGAGTGACGTCAACTTTCTCTAGCTCTTCTGTTAAATGTTTCTTTAAATCAGCCTCTTTTAGCGCGTACTCATTTTTATTTGTTTTAACTTCACCCGGAAAAACTTCAATATCAGGCTTTACACCAACAGCTTGGATAGTTCTGCCGCTTGGAAGGTAGTATCTTGCAATAGTTAGTTTAATAGCTTCCTCTTCAGTTATAGGGAGCACAACCTGAACGCTTCCTTTTCCGAATGTATTTTGACCTACGATAATCGCTCTTTTATGATCTTGAAGCGAGCCGCTTACAATCTCACTCGCACTTGCACTTCCGCCGTTAACCAATACAACCAAAGGTACTCCGGTTACAGTATTTTCAGGTTTTGCCGTATAAATTTCATCATCAGCTTTATTTCTGCCTTTTTGAGAAACGATGTCGCCTTTGTCAACAAATAAGTCTACAAGTCCAACAGCTTGGTCAAGCAGTCCGCCAGGGTTATTTCTTAAATCAAGAACAATCCCTTTTGTGGTTGCTTTTTTTTGTTTGATGGCTTTTGCAACATCGGCTATAACTTTTTTGTCAAAGCTTGTTACGCGGATATATTGAATATCATTTCCGATAGATTTCGCGTAAACAGATTCTATTGTGATTACCCCTCTTGTTATGCTGATAGGAAGAGGTTTTGTCTCACCCTCTCTAACAATGGTCAACTCGATTTTTGTACCGACTTTGCCTCTCATAATTGAAACAGCTTCATCAATAGTCATGCTTAATGTAGATTTTTCATCGATTTTAAGGATAATATCGCCCGCTTTTATGCCGGCTTTATCCGCTGGGGTGCCCTCAATAGGAGCAATTACGGTAAGAGCGCCGTCTTTTACTCCAACAGTGATTCCAAGCCCGCCAAACTCGCCGTTTGTCTGAACTTTTAAATTTTTATAATCTTTTTGTGTTAAATAGTTTGAGTGAGCGTCTAAGTTGCTCATCATACCCTCAAGTGCTTTATCCATAAGCTCTTCAATTGTTACATTATCAACATTGTACTGCTCAACAATACTGATGACTTTTGTAAATTTTGCCAGAGCTTCAAGCCTTGATGCCTCTTTATTCTCTTTCTTCTCCGTCTTATCCGTAATGGAGGCAAATAGATTTGTAGAAAACAGTAAAGCTAGAGCAACTGCTACAGAAGCAAAACCAAGAGTAATTAACTTTTTGTTTTTCATTATTTATCCTATCTGAATTAAAAAGGCTATTATAGTAAAAAATAGTAAAAAGCTGTTTAAACAGCAATTCGAATTGATTATTGATTCGTGGTAATTTCAATTTAATTTATTTTTAATATAATACGAAAATTTTAACAATCAAGGTATAAATTATGAGTACAATAAAAGAGTATTTAAGTGCGGATCATAGTCGTTGCGATGAGCTTTTTGCAAATATGGAAGATGCGGTAGCAAAATCAATAGATAGTGCAAAAGAGGCATATGAAGAGTTTGCAAAGTCGACTGAGAGACATTTCCAAATGGAAGAGCGTGTTATGTTTTTTGAGTTTGAGCAAAAAACAGGAATGACGCAGGGTCCTACTGCCATGATGAGACATGAACATGTTCAGATGAGAAACTTAATAGCTGAGATGGGTAAAGCCATAGACGCTAAAGACAAAGATAAATTTTTCGGCAACAGCGAAACGCTTATGATTTTAATGCAGCAGCACAACATGAAAGAGGAGCAGATGCTCTACACAATGGCTCAGCAGCACTTAAGTGCCGAATCTGACCGCATTGTAGATATGATGCAGTCGATGATTGTTCAGTAAAAGCGGGAGGCGGATATGGATTTTGACGGACTTTCGGTTGACCAAGCGCCGCCCATATCAGCGCCGCTTAGATTTTTTTTAACAGCACCTCTTTTTGGTGTTTTGGCTGGAGTTTTAATCCTTTTAAGCGATGCACAGACACTCTCTAGCCGCTTCTCTTCAGATTCGATAGCAATTACGCATGCAATCACCATCGGTTTTTTAAGCTTTGTAATGCTCGGAGCATTGACTCAGATGTTGCCGGTTTTAGCTGGAGTAAAAATTGCCAAAGTCGATATGGTTGCCAAGATATCACACTTTTTTTTACTTTTCGGTACTCTTTTTATGATTTTTGGATTAGAGTATGATTTCTCAAAACTTATCTTAAGCGCATCACTGTTTTTGGGTATAGGTTTTTTGACAATGATAGTATCAATGTTGATTGGTTTAAGAAATATTATAAATGCAACTGCAAGCGTAAAGGCGATGATTACGAGTTTACTCTTTGCGCTCATCATAGTTTTACTTGGAATGCACCTGTTGGCGTCACACGGCACGGGCAAATTTTCAGAGTTACATGTAATGCTTGCAAATATTCATAGTGTTTGGGCTATTTTTGGCTTTGCCGGGGTTTTAATCATAGGTGTTGCTTTTCATATATTGCCTATGTTTTATGTAGCGCCGAGATTTAAAAAGTTTTGCAAACAAAAAGTTGTTTGGCTGATAAGCACAGGACTCTTTTTATGGTTAGCTTTAAACCTCTATTTTGAATCTTACGCCATTGTGGCGAAAATATGGGTTGCTCTCTTCTTCTGGGCATTTGCTACAACAGTCTATTTAAAACTAAATGCTCGTCGGCGTCCAATCAGTGACGTAACTGTCTGGTACTGGAGAAGTGCGGCAATTTTTATGACATTCGGCGCATTTGTATGGGCGATAAACGATTTTTACGACGGAAAATATATTGTAGTCGTCTCTATACTCATCGGCGGCGGATTTATCTTCTCTATTATGTCGGGAATGTTATATAAAATAGTTCCGTTTTTGGTCTGGTTTCACCTGAATGCCAAGGGATATATGAGCATTCCGACAATGAATGATATGATTGACAAAAGATTGGCTAAAACTCAATTTATACTCTTTATAATCTCTCTTGTAGGCTTTATAATTTCATTTTTTCTTCCTTATCTTTTAGTGATTTTTGCGATTACATTTATAGCAAGCATGATAATATTAGAGTACAATATCGTTATTCCAGTTTTGATTTATGCAAAAATTATCAAAACTAAACCAGATTTTGACATGAGTATGTTTACAATGAAAGTAGAAAAATAGAAGTGAAAAATATTATTTTAGTTGGATTTATGGGCGTAGGCAAGGGCAGTGTAGCTCGTGAAATTATCAAGATATCTGACTACATGTCGATAGACACAGATGACTTGATACAGAGCATGGAAAACAGAACTGTTAAAAAAATATTTGAAGAGAGCGGCGAAGAGTACTTTAGAAATTTAGAGAAAAAAGTCTCTCTATGGCTGCAAAACAGTGTGAAAAATACTCTCATATCAACAGGCGGCGGATTTTATAAGCAGAAAAACTTAAAGGATATTGGAGTTGTTGTTTTTTTAAACTCGCCTTTTGATAAAATACTCAAGCGAATAAAAAGTCATCCAAATGCAGCAAAAAAACTTAAAAAAAGACCGCTGCTAAATGATATGAAAAAGGCAAAAGAGCTCTATAAGGAGCGCTTGCCCCAATATACGGCTGTTGCGGATATTATAATTGATGTAACTGACAAAAGCGCACTTGAATGTGCCAAAGAACTTCTATTAAAGGTGAAAACAGATGCGTAAATTATTTATATATTTAATACTTGGTGTTATGATTAATCTCTCTGCCGCTGAAATAAAGTGGGAAAAAGATTATCATGAGGGAATTAAGAGTGCGCGAAAAGTCGTAAAGCCGGTTTTGTTTGTCTCATCAAGCCACACATGTAAATATTGTGTAATTTTAGATGAAACCACATTTAAAGATAAAAAAATAGTAGAAGAGTTAAATAAAAATTTTGTTTCAATAATTTCATATAGCGATGAAGGCGATTTTACGCCACAAGAGCTATGGCAGCCTGGAACTCCTGCTATCTGGTTTTTAAAGCCAAATGGAGAGCCGATGTTTCAGCCGCTTATGGGAGCCATGGATGTTGAGAATTTTTTAAAGGCACTTGCTATCGTAAAAGAAGAGTTTAGCAAAGGGAAAAAGTAGATAATGATTTTTACAAATTCAAAAAGCACTGATTTTAAAGCCCAGTTTGATGAACTTCTTGGACGAGGCAAAATGGATATGGCACAAGTAGGTGCTGTTGTTGAAAATATTATAAGCGAAATAAAAAACAACAAGAATCAAGCCTTAAAAGAGCATATAACAAAGTTTGACAAATGGACCCCAAAAAGTGATGAGGATCTGAAAATATCGACAGACTCTATGAGCAGGGCTTATGCCAATCTTGATGAAAAATTAAAAAAGACACTTCATTTGGCATACGACAGAATTAAAGTTTATCATGAGAAACAAAAACCTAGATCTTGGTTTGATGATGAGCCAAATGGGATAATACTTGGTCAAAGGGTTACTCCTGTTGATAGTGCAGGACTATATATTCCGGGTGGTAAAGCTGCTTACCCGTCCTCACTTCTTATGAATGTTATTCCTGCTCAAGTTGCAGGAGTAGAGAATATTGTAGTTTGTACACCAACACCAAATAATGAACCAAATGAGCTTCTTCTTGCGGCTTGTCATCTGTGCGGAGTGAGTGAAGTTTACAAAGTCGGCGGAGCAAGTGCAATCGCGGCGATGGCTTATGGAACAGAGACAATACCAAAAGTAGATGTGATTACCGGACCAGGAAATATATTTGTGGCAACTGCAAAAAAGATGGTTTTTGGTGATGTAAATATAGATATGATAGCAGGACCGAGCGAGATAGGAATCCTTGCAGATGAGAGCGCAAATCCTTCTCATATGGCTATTGATATGTTGTCTCAAGCAGAACATGATGAGATGGCAAGTTCTATTTTAATAACGCCGTCACAAAAGTTGGCTGATGAGGTTAAAATTGAGATTGAAAATTGGCTCAAAAAACTTCCTCGTCAAGAGATTGCAAGAAAGTCAATTGAGGAACGCGGAGCAATAATCGTTACTGCGGATATGGAAGAAGCTATCGAACTTATGAACCAAATTGCACCCGAGCATCTAGAGGTCGCGACAATCTCACCATTTGAGTTGCTTCCACTAATAAAACATGCCGGAGCGATTTTTCTAGGACATAACACACCTGAAGCAATCGGCGATTATGTGGCAGGTCCTAACCATACGCTTCCGACAGGCGGAACCGCCAAATTTTACTCTCCTCTAGGGGTTGAAAATTTTATGAAAAAAACATCAATTATCTCTTTTAGCCAAAAAGCTATAAACGAGATAGGCGAAGAGTGCGCACTTATTGCAAAAATAGAGGGACTTACAGCTCACGAGCAGTCGGTCAGAGTGAGACTTAAAAAATAAAACTAGTTTTTGCTTTATAAGAAATGATAAAAATTTATATGTAAAATGCCCTTATATTTTAATATAAAGGCATTATCATGTTACACCCTGCTTCAGTACACTTCGCGGTTGTTCTACCTCTAATAGCTCTAATTATAGGCGTGGTTTATCTTCTTAAGCCGAGTGACACACTTCAAAAAATATCTACAGGTTTTGTACTGTTTGCCGCAATTTTTGTCGGTATTGCATTTTTAACAGGCAAAGAGGACGCCGGCGAAGTTTTTCAGTATCTTTCGGTTGATGGAAAAGCAGCTCTTGGAGAGCATGCAAAACTTGGGAAATATTTGGCGATAGCTATGGGTTTAGTAGCAGTTATTAATCTATTCGGATATTTTAAAAAGGTTTACAAAGTAGAACTTTTATCAATTATTCTAGTTGCTGCAGCTAGTGCTGGCATACTCTATCAAGGCAAAATCGGCGGAGAAATTACTTATAAACATGGTGCTCACGTAGATGGTCATTCTGAGGGCAGGGCTTGTCTTGAAGAAAAAGCTTTGTTTGATGATGAGTAAAATATAGCTTTAAAATATTCACATAGATAAGAATTATTATAAAATTATCACATTTTTATAACTAATTTAAGCTTTATATAGGTAGTATTCTCCTAATGAGAATTTCTATGTTTTTTTAGAATGAGGATCTCTTTTTTAAAAGATTAACCATAGTTATAAATCTTAACATTTGTCTATTAAAAGGCTATAAGGAGAAAATATGCAATTAGGCTTCCTAGTTGACTTACATCTGTGTATGGGATGTAAGGGGTGTGAAATCGCATGTAAAGTGGAAAATGAAGTTCCGCTTAGTACATGGAGACTTCGTGTTAAATATGTAGATGTAGGAACTTTTCCTGAAACAAGAAGAACATTTACACCTTTAAGATGTAATCACTGTGAAAATGCACCGTGTGAGAGAATCTGTCCGGTTAGTGCGCTTCACTATCTGGATAACGGTATTGTAAATATCGATAAAGAGCGTTGTATCGGCTGTGCCGGTTGTGTCATGGCTTGTCCTTACGGAGCGATTTACATAGATCCTCAAACACAAACTGCCGACAAATGTACATATTGTGCTCACCGTGTGGCTTCAAGTATGATGCCTGCTTGTGTTGTTGCATGTCCTGTTCAAGCAAATATTTTTGGTGACCTTGAAGACCCAACTTCAAACATTTCTAAATATATTCAAATTAATCAAGGCGGAGTTCAAGTTCGTAAGCCTGAAAAAGGGACAAACCCTCACCACTTCTATGTTGGCGGCGGAAATGTTACCCTTAATCCTCTTGCTTCTCAGAGAATGCAAGGACACAATTTGTTTAACAACATAACAACACTTCCAGTAGGAGGACACCACTAATGGCACATGAAATATTGGCAGCAACAAATGCTGTAGTTACTTTAGATGTAGCTCTTCCAGGGATAGTTTGGCCTTGGCTGGTTACGGTTAATATGTGGGCAAAGAGCATCGGTACGGGTGTTATATTTATGCTTTTCATACTTCTTAGAATGCATCCGGAATCAGCTAAAAATTTAAGATTTCCGACTGCAATAGTAGCTTTTGTTTTTATTAACATTTTCTTACTTTTCACATTGGCTGATTTACATCAACCGTTTAGAATGTGGCATATTTTTGTTTATTCAAACTGGACATCTGCAATAGCAATCGGTTCTTTTATGGCATCGACATTCTTGGGTCTTTTGACTTTCTTAGGTTATTTGGCTTATAAAAAAGATTATGTGACTTTTGACAAAATATTGCTTTGGACAACGATTTTAGCAATTCCGGTAACGCTTTATACTGCCGGTTTAATGGCTCAGTGTACAGCTCGTGAACTATGGCAAATGCCGACAGAATCTGCACAAATGATGCTAGCGGCACTGCTTTCGGGTTCTGCTTTTATGATTTTGATGGGCGGAAACAAACTTAGCGGCGAAGCAAAAAATACTTTAGCTGTTATTCTTGGTTTAAGTGCGCTAATGTCATTTATTATCTACATGTCAGAATATATATTCGGACCGATGAAAGCAGAAGAAGTTGCTGCAACTCTTGATTATATTAAGGGTCATGGACAATATAGTGTAATGTTTTGGTTAGGTCAATGGATGGCTTATCTTTTACCGATGTTGTTTATAGTGTTGAGTAGAGCTAGTAAATCTGAGAGTATTTTAAAACTTGCAGCGATTTTAGCATTAGTCGGTTTAGCTATAGTTAAACATGTATGGCTGATGATTCCACAATTATTACCAATGAGCTAGGGAGAATATTTTAATGTATTTACAAAGTAGAAGAACATTTTTAAAAGGCGCTGCATTTACTGTTGCAGGCGCTACTATTGCAAGAGGCGTATTTACAACTGATGCTATCGCTGAATCTGTTAGCGAGAGCAAGTTTACTAATACTCCTAATTCATTATCATTTTATCCTCCGATGAGCGAGTGGAATGACTTTAAAGAGTTAGATGGGGATGATTGGAAAAGAGGCGGTATCGATCGTCACGGCGTTAGAAGTGAATCGAATCCTGATGGTATAGAAGTTAATGATTTTATGATAATCCCGACAGCATGTTCAAACTGTGAAGCTTCTTGCGGTATAACTGCATGGGTTGATAAAAAATCATTTACGGTAAAAAAATATATGGGTAACCCTTTCCATCCAGGAAGCCGCGGCCGTAACTGTGCAAAAGGTTATGCCGTTCAATCTCAAATGTATGATCCGGATCGTATCGCATTCCCACTTAAGCGTGCTCCAGGCTCTGCTCGTGGAGAGGGTAAATGGATTCGTACTACTTGGGACGAAGCTATGACTACCATTGGTAACAAAATGGCTGAGACTATTGAGAAGGGTGATGAAATCTCAAAAAAATCAGTAATGTTTCATATTGGCCGTCCAAATGAAAATGGTTTTGTTCCGGCAATTTGGCACACATTAGGCATGGATGCTTATAATTCACACACAAATATCTGTTCTGCAAATGGCCGTACTCCGACTATTCAATTTGCAAATGATGACAGAACTTCTCCGGACTGGGCAAATGCTAAACTGATTTTCCTAAACTCTTCACACGCTGCAGATGCGGGTCACTACTTTGCTCAATCAGCTGCATTTATTGCTGATGCAAGAGCTAAGGGTGCTAAGATGGTCGTTATGGACCCTCGTCTCTCAAACTCTGCTGGTATGGCTGATCTTTGGATTGCTGCATGGCCTGGTACTGAGCCGGCTATATACCTTTACTTAACACAAAGAATTCTAAATGAAAACAAAGTAGATAAAGCTTTTGTTAAAAAGTGGATTAACTGGGAAGTATTCTTAGATAATAAAAAATATTTAGAGTTTATGGTTAGCAAGGGGTACATCTCTAAAGTTCCAAGCGGAGATGATTTTGATACTTTCTTAGCTGTTTTAAAAGAGTTGTACTCTCCTTACACGTTAGATTACACCGTAAAAGAGACACACGTTCCTGCATATAAGCTAGAAGCACTTTATGATATGTTTATATGGGCCGGCGAGTCTATATCTACATATTTTTGGAGAGCATCAGCTGCTGGAAATCGTGGTGGCTGGATGGGTGGCCGTACTGGTTATTTCGCTCTTGCGCTTCGTGGTGCAATCGGACCGGAGGGTGGAACGTTTTTCCACCACTGGCATGTAATTTCTGTATCAGGCAAGGGCGGAAGCTCAACCGTCGGTCAGGGAATGCGTGGTGAAAATATTGCAAAAGTAGATGTTTATAATGAATTGACATATCCGCCGGAATGGCCTTTGTCATCTTATGAAATGTCATATCTTCTGCCACATCTTTTAACTGACACTGAGTGGCAAAATAAATGGATAGCAAAAGGGCTTAAAATTCCTCAAAAACTATCTGTATATATCCCTCGTATGTACAATCCTGTTTGGATTAATCCAGATGGATTTAGATGGATAGAGACTCTAAAAGATGAGTCTAAGATGGAACTTACGATGAATCTATCTCCAGTATGGTCTGAGACAAATTGGTATATGGACTATATTTTACCGGTTGGACTTGCAGGCGAGAGACATGATCAGCACTCTGAGGCTACAATGCCGGCTCGTTGGACATCTTTCCGTCAGCCGGTTTTAAGAGTTGCTCTAGAAAAAGCTGGATGGAAACCTAAAAATCCTGCTCGTGCTACACTTGAAGCTCATATAAAAGCCGGACTTGGCGAAGTTTGGGAAGATAATGAATTCTGGTTCGAACTGTGTGTCAACTATATTGACCCAACAGGAAAACTAGGTATCAAAAAAATGTGGGAGTCTAAAAAGAACCCAGGTAAGCCGGTTACTATTGCTGAGTGGTATGATGCGGCATTTGGCGACAACTTGCCAAATCTAAAAGCAACTGCAACAACAGATGAGAGATACAAGAATTCCGAATATCCTGTATATGAGTATATGAGAGATTACGGTGCTTGGATGGAAGAGAATAATATCTACTCTGCGCAAGAGCGTGAAATCAAAGATGACGGAGAAAACTACATTTCTCATGGTCATAAATATGATAAAAAACATGTTCATATCAACAAGAGAACAGGCGTGATGACTGCAGAGTCACATGGTCAAACAAAATCTATCGGTATTGAAATTAACGGCAAGAAAATGGAAGGTTTTGCTACGCTTGACAAGAAGCTTGACTTCTTCTGTGAGTGGCTTGCAGATGATTGGAAATGGCCGGAATATGCTATTCCATTCTACCCAAGGAATGATCAAGAGAAGAAAGAGATGGTACACCTCGTTTCTCATGTAAACCACTCATATATGACAGAGAAAGACTCGTACGCATTAAATACTGTATTTAGATTACCGTACAATATTCATACGCGTTCTGCGAACTCTAAGCACCTGATGGAGATTTCGCAAAACCATGACCCAATCTGGATTTCGACTGGGGATGCAGCTCGCCAAGGGTTTAAGCGCGGAGATGCAATTCGTGTTAGAATCGTAGATAGTCTATCTGGGTTAGAATCAGGTTTCTTTGTAGCTATGGCAGTGCCGACTGAGGGTGTCCTTCCAGGTACGCTTGCTTGTTCACATCATGGCGGAAGATGGAAGTTAACTAACTCTGTTGCTATTCCAAATGGGGTAAGCGACGGCAAAGTTGATTCACAACCGGTACCTAGAAATATTAATGACCCTAAATTTTTGGCTCATCCGGTTGAAAATGTTGGTAAAGACGGCGCTCAAATTAAAATTGAAGATTATAGCGGTAAGAGCGGAATTAACAGTTTTGGTGTTCCAACAGCTGAAGTTCAAATGGACGGTAAAGAGGGTAAACTCAAATATATAGAGGGCATCAAACCGTTTAAAGCAGAGAGATTTGCTGACTACAATAAAGACAGTGGGAATATCTGGTGGGATGGACTGAGCGGTTCATGGCAAAATGCTGTGGCAGCGCCGCATCCAGACCCAATCTCAGGTATGCACTGCTGGCACCAAAAAGTTATTTTAGAGCCTGCTCAAGCCGGTGATAAAATAGGTGATATCTTTGTAAATTATGATAACAACTTTAAGGTTTATCAATCATGGAGAGATAAGCTGACACGCGGTTTAGATGAAAACTCTACACTTCGTCGTCCAGAGCATATTAAACGTCCTTGGGTGCCTTTATCTCATAAAGCATACGAAGTTAAAATCAGTAAATAGCGGTTGCTTGATACTCATTAAATCTCGAAAACTTGTTTTTCGTAGCTTTAGGGGGTTGCAAGGGACATTTGTCCCTGCCGTTAAAACGGACTTGTTCGTTTTAATGAGTATTAATAGCTAGCCAAAAACATTCTAAGCCACAATCCAAAAGTGCTCGTATAACCTACATCACTAAAGAAAACTTCACCATTTTTGTCATAAATAATAGTAGTTGGAAATATTGATACACCAAATTTTTCTGTAATGGCTCCATCTATGTCATTGACTACTTTAAAATTCAAATCACGACTTTTTAGATACTCATCTATTTCGGTATCGCTTCCTGACTTTAGCGCAATTGTTAAGACATTATAATTTTCAGAGATTGTCTGTATATTTGGTGCTTCTGCTTTGCATGTAGGACACCAAGATGCCCAGAAGTGAATCAAAATAGGCTCGTTTTTTGGTAAAGTGTATGAGCTGTCGTGCAGAAGAGATACGCTAAAAATATTTAGCGCCTCTTTGTTTAAGTTGTTACTTCTATATAGGCTTAAAATATTGGCAAAAATAGTCATTACAATAAAAAAAAGAAGAATCTCCTTGAAGTACTTAATTATTTTATCTTTCATGTCAATCCATTTTTTTGTTTATTTTAACACTATAGTAATCATTTCTTGCTAACATTATATAAACATAGGAGTAATAGATGTATAAAATAGCGATTTTGACCATGATTGTGCTTTTCTTCATTGGTTGTAACTCACAAAAAGATATTGTTGGCAAAACAGGCATGTTTCAAAGTGTCAATAAAGAAGAGGCGATTTTGCTTCAGGATGGCGCAGATAAGCATTTTTGTCCAAGATGCGGTATGGATTTAATTAAATACTTTAAAACAAGCCACAGCGCGACATATAGCGGCAAAACATATCAATACTGCTCTTTGCACTGCCTAGAAGACCATCTGGGTGATGGTATTGAACTTAAAAATCCAATGGTCGTAGATGTAGGCAGTTTAAAATTTATTGATGCTATAAAAGCTTACTATGTTGTAGGCAGCAGAGTAAGAGGAACGATGAGTAAAATTAGCAAGTATGCTTTTTTAAATAAAGAAGAGGCTGAAAAATTTCAAGCTGAAAATGGTGGTGAAATTATGGATTTTTATAAAGCTTTGGATATTACTAAGCAGGATTTTAAATACAATAAATAAATTTTTAACAAAGAAGCTCCTCAAAAAAAGAGAAGTTTCTTCTAAAATGAAAATATTATTTCGCGATAAAAATAAAATTAAGACAGTAATAAATGACTGAACTCAGTAATGCTGTTATCGGCAAGGTGAAAAGCCATGAGAGTAAAATAGTCTTTACCATACTTTTCTGCACGCCGCCTTCCGGTTCTGCAACCATCGATCCAGCAACGGCACTGGATACGATATGTGTTGTGCTGACCGGAGCGTGGGCAAAGTTTGCCAATAAAATGGTCATCATTGCCATCGCTTGTGCAACCGTACCTTGCATATAGTTAATCGGTTGAGAACCTATTTTTTCACCGATAGTAAGGACGATTCTTTTATAACCTATCATCGTTCCGATACTAAGCGCAAACGCCACTGCTATAATTACCCAATTTGGAACATATTCTGTTGCCGACACCATAGCTTTTCGTTGTGTCTTTATGTAATCGGATTTATCTTTGTCGCTTATCAGATATATTTTTTCTACTTGACCGAAAAAATTATCCGAACATAAAATAGCCGTATGAATACTCCAGCGATCTTGCGGTGATAGTTCCGAATATGATTTAAGACTGCCTAGTTTTGTAGCAACCAAAGAAGTTGTATCGTAAACTTGGTTAAGGCTGCACTCCGCAATCGTATTTTTTGTTTTGAGCGCACTGATTAAGTGTTTCTCACTTACGAGTTTGTTAAGGGTTTCGTTGTTCTCAGCATAAAATTTTGCTAAATTTTCGGCACTGTCACGAGTTTGCTGGATTTTATATTGATGCGAATCCATATTGAGCGCGTAATAAGTCGGCAATATCCCGATAAGGATAATCATAATAAGACCAATCCCTTTTTGCCCATCATTCGAACCGTGTGCGAAACTAACACCGGCACCGGTCGCAATAATCCCCATCCTCATCCAGAAGTTAGGGCGCTTTCTTTTTGACTCGCTATCGGGTGTTTTGTAAAATTTTGGATTATGAATAAATTTTCTCGTTGCTTTCATGAGTAAAAATGCGAAACCAAATCCCAAAAGAGGAGAAAGAGCCAATGCCGTTAATACACCGTACAAGGCTTTCCAATTCACGCTTTGCGAAAACTCAAAACCGTTCATAACGCCAAACACGGCACTGACTCCGATAAGTGAGCCGATTAGCGAATGTGAACTAGAAACCGGTAAACCGAAATACCATGTCCCGAAATTCCATATGACTGCGGATATCAACAGTGAATAAATCATAACCAGCGTTGCATTTTGATTGGATGCGACCACAATATCCAGCGGCAATAAGTGGACAATAACATAGGCAACGCCTATACCGCCCATTATAACACCGAAAAAGTTCATAATACCTGACATGATGACAGAATATTTTGCATTCATGGAGTTAGTGTAAATAATCATTGCTACTGCATTAGCTGTATCATGAAAACCGTTAATCATTTCATAAAAGAGAGCTATAGCTAACGATAGAAGTAATAACGCAATAGTTATTGTGCTGACATTATTTAGTGCTTCCCAGATTACAGACATATCTTACTTTTTAATATACGCTTTTATTATTTTTTGCTCTTCGACAGGTCTATCTCCAGCATTTTGTCCAAGTGTTGGAACATTTTCAAGTTTTTTTACATTCCCCATTGTTTGGGCAGTAACTTGACCAAAAATCGTATGTCTTCCATTTAACCATGGAGAAGGAGCGGTTGTTATAAAAAATTGACTGCCATTTGTATGAGGACCTCTGTTTGCCATAGCAAGAATGCCAGCCTTGTCAAACATTTTGTTTGTAAACTCATCTTTAAAATCTTTTTTCCAAATACTCTCCCCATCTCTGCCTGTTCCACTCGGGTCTCCGCCTTGAATCATAAAATCTTTGATGATTCTGTGAAATATAAGTCCGTTGTAATAGCCATTTTTGACATGTGTAGTAAAATTCTCTACTGCCAAAGGAGCTACTTCTGGAAAGAGTTCCAGTTCTATGATTCCCTGATTTGTTTCCAGCACAACATGTGGATTTTTGCTCTGTGCACTAAGGTTTACCGAAAATATCATCAGTAATGCAACTATTATTTTTTTCACTTTGTCTCCATTTTTAAGTATATGATAGTTATATTGTATCTGGTTTTATTGAAAATTAAAATTTATGAACGGAGCTTTGTTTGTAAAAATTAGTAAAAGAAGCGTATAGAAACAGGAGTTTATCGGAGAGAAGAATTTGCCGCAAAAAAATTGCGACAAATTAAGGTTTATTTACCAGCAGCAACGCGGTCTTTAAGACCTTTGCCAGCTTTAAACTTAGGAACCATTTTATCTTTTGTAGTATAAGTTTTGCTTGTGCCTGGAACTTTACCACTTTTACCTTTTTGTAATGAAGCGCTAAAGCTTCCAAATCCTACAAGAGAAACATCTTCTTTTTTTACTAATGCAGATGCTACTGCATCTGTAAATGCTCTGATAGCTGCTTCAGCTTCAACTTTAGTTTTGTAATTGCCACTTGCTTGTACTAGTTCAACGAATTGAGCTTTATTCATAAATCTACCCTTGAATTTATAAAGATTTTCCGAAACTACTAAGGCTTTAAAATAAAATTTCAGAGCAACAGTAATTCAGCTATAGACACTTTATAGTTTATTTGCTTAAAGATTTCTTCTTTTTATCAAAAAATGATAAAAAATATGATGTTTTACTCTTTTTTAGTCCGATTTTTGCACGTTTTAGTAGTTTCGAGGCAGCACTACTTATATTGCTAGCTATAATCAAAGACGATAATTCTCTCATTCTTTTATATCTATCGTCATGTGTATGTATAGACAAAAAAACATCCTCTAAGCCATCTCTTTCTTGTTTTGTTAGTGTGCCCATCAACTTAATCCTTAAGGTTATTGATTTTTCTTACTGCTCTAATAATCTCTTCATCTTCTAATTTGCCAAGCATTTGCATAACTGTAATTGCTGCTTGAGGCTTTGCTCTCCCCAGCTTCCAATCCTGGTATGTGCGCATAGATATTCCTAATGAATCAGCCATATCTTTTAGGGATATCTTTTTTCCATTATTTTTGGATTCTATGGAGTTATGAAGAATATTAAATAGATCATTAATTTGCATGAAGTGATTGTAGGGAATAAATACTTAAATATACATTTAATTTATATAAACATATTAATAAAATACTTTTATATTTAGTTTATCGTAGTTTACAATATATAAACATTATATAAAGTGCTTAATAATATACTAAACACACGGAATACCGTGTTGTATCTAAAATAAAAAACTACATTAGAGTAAAGAAATAAAAAATAAAAAAGTATGAAAAGGAGAGAGTTGTTAAGAGTTTATGGAGACTTTTTTGTTTGTTGGATGGAGTGTAATGAAGCTATCTGATTCTACCATATAAAATGGCTCATATGCTTTCGCTTCTGTTTTGAAGGTAAGCTCTTGAGTATTGTTCAGTGTAAAAGTAATCGTATTTAAGCCTCTTAGAGCTTCATTAATTGTAATTTTTGCATGTTTTACTCCATTAATAATCATATTCTGTTGAGCTCTTAGCTTGTTAATCTGCTCCTTTAAAATCGGAACCTCTGAGAGTGTGTGTTTTTGAGCACCTTCAAGGCGGTATTTTAAATCTTCTATCTCTTTTGTTACAAAATTATATCTGCTGTTTAGGGTGGGAATATCTTTGTAGTTAATCTTAAATAGATTATCTTCTCCGCTCACAAGATTAATGTTAATTGAATTAGATGCGTAAACTTTGAGATTATTTTTTACATGCCCGATTGTTACATTTTCTGCATATATTGTTCCGCCAAGAGAGCTTTCTATCTCTACATTGGTGGCGTGAACCTCTCCGCCTTCAAGAAGTTTTATTTTTGCGCTATGACATCTCAATTTGCCTTTATGCCTGTTTATCTTGGCAAATTTTGCCTCTTGTGATGAGTCTTGATGAGTTGCGCCGTCTATCGAAAGATTGACTGCCCTTAGATTTGATTTTGCTCCAACATGACCATTTATATGTATAGTTTCTGAGGTAAGTTTTACGCCTTCTCCTACGCTGTCCAGAGAAGTGTCGTGCTGGGAAATAATAACTTCTATATTGTTTGCTTCATCTTTCGCCACCGAGTCTTGAACGCGTGAGAGATGCTCCATCTTGATTTTGTTGTCAATATAGAAATCATCCTTGTCAAAATGAACATATCCTTTGATTTTGCTTTTATAGATTTTTCTGTCATCATTTTCTACAATTTCTATACTTTTATTGTCTATGGAGCATTTTAAATCGTCGCTATTGTTTAAGTGGCTATTGTCAATTATCTCACCGAATGCGGTTAAGCCGTTTTTTCCAAAAACAGGCTTTATAAATTCAACCAGAACCTCTCCCTCATCAACCTCTATAACTTGATGATTTGACTCTTTGTCTAAAAAGCGCATCAGCAGCTTGCTGCTTCTTCTTATCTCCGGCTCGATTCCGATAAAAAGCGGGATTTTAATCTTATTTATAAATTTACCCATATATAGATATCTAACAAAAGCTTTGAGCTTCTCTTTCATCTCTTCGTCAAAAATATTTATAACTATCTTGTTTACCGCTTTTATGTTGTTTAGCTCTTTTATCAAAAGCATATATATCTCTTTTGGCTGATACTGTTTATATGGAATTTGAGATTCAGGATGCAAAATAATAACAGGAGTAGCGTTGTTGTCTGAGAAATTTATATTATAGTTGAGTTTTATTATGCGCTTGGTACTCTGTTTTATAGTAATCGAATATATCTGCCTGAGTCTTACATGTTCGTTTACCATTTTTTCATGATTGCCATAGTAGCCCAAAGAGTCTTCGTTGTAGAGCTTAAATTCGTCATCGGAAGTTGTTTTTATATATGTATCTACACTATGGATGCTAAAAGAGAACTCTAGCGGTGAAGAGTCGTTCTCTGCTGCTAATTTATTTATTGAAGCGACGATATTTTTTGTTTTAATTTTTTTAATAAGCAAGCAGATCACTATAATCGTATTTTGAGAAATCTAGGTATAGTTTACCATCTCTATGTATCACCCTTGAATCGCTGTCATAAGCATCCAAGAATCTTTTTTTAATGGTTTTTCTTTGAGAAGATTTAATGTTTAATGATTTTAAATACTCTTTTAATTCAACAAAATCAAAATCGCTTATCAATTCTGCCTCGCCTTGGTGGTCAAAACTCTCTATTTCAAGTATGGCAGCATTTTCTTTTTCAAATCTCATTTTTTTATTTACAAGAGTCAGTATGTTTTTTAGCTGTTCATCTTTTGAGCTGTAAATTTTTTCTATTTTATCTCTCTCATCACGAAGCATCTGCTCTTTGTCATCAATGAGTTTATCCACTTTAGTCTCTAGTTGAGCTATTTTGTCTTTAAGAAATCTATTCTCTTTTTGATAGAGTGCTATAACCGTAGCAACAGTAGTTTTTGGTTTAACTACTTGAGTGTTTTCTCTGGGTATAATATTTTTTTCTTGATGAATCTCTTCTCTTTTTTCTTTCTCAAGCGAACTTCTCGTCACTATAATATATGTCATGCCGTTTTCGATAATATAATTTAATTTTTTTGCTTTAATCTTCGAGTTGATCATCTCTTTGGACATCTTAAAATATTTACAATACTCATCTATTGTTAGTCTCATCTCAATCCCCGATAATTTTTTGTATATTTTAGCATAATAAGTTTTTATAAAAGTTATTTTAAATGAAGCCTGTACTACAATTAGGCAAAAATTTTACAAAAAGAGTCTAATAATGGGTGTTTTAAATATTGTAAAGCCAGGAGTACTATTTGGTGACGATGTACAAAAAGTTTATCAGTACGCTAAGGAGAACGGATTTGCTATTCCAGCCATAAACGTAGTAGGCACTGATTCTATAAATGCTATATTGGAAGCTGCCGCGAAAGTGAACTCCCCTGTAATTATTCAATTCAGCAACGGCGGAGCATCATTTTATGCAGGAAAAGGGTTAAGCAATGAAAACGAGAAAGCTGCAATTGCGGGTGCAGTCTCTGGAGCTTTGCATGTGCATATGATGGCTGAATGTTATGGAATTCCGGTTATTCTTCATACCGACCATGCTGCAAAAAAACTTCTTCCGTGGATTGATGCTCTTTTAGATGAGGGCGAGAAACATTACAAAACTCACGGTAAACCTCTCTACTCTTCCCACATGCTCGATTTGTCAGAGGAGCCTCTGGAAGAGAATGTAGCTATTTGTAAAAAATATCTGCAAAGAATGAGCAAAATCGGAATGAGCATAGAGATAGAGCTTGGCGTAACGGGCGGAGAAGAGGATGGCGTTGACAACTCAAGTGTTGACAACTCTCTTCTTTATACTCAGCCTGAAGATGTTGCATATGCATACAAAGAGTTAAGCGAAGTTTCTCCAAGTTTTACAATTGCCGCATCTTTTGGTAATGTTCACGGTGTTTATAAGCCGGGCAATGTCGTGCTTACTCCAAAAATTTTAAATAACTCTCAAAAATATATTCAGGAAAAATTTAACACTGGCACCAAGCCTGTAAATTTTGTTTTTCACGGCGGTTCAGGCTCGACGCATGAAGAGATTCGCGAAGCAATCAGCTACGGCGTAATCAAGATGAATATTGACACAGACACGCAGTGGGCAACGTGGATAGGCGTTAAAGATTATTATGAGAAAAACAGAGATTATCTTCAAGGGCAAATCGGAAATCCTGAGGGCGAAGATAAGCCAAACAAAAACTACTATGACCCTAGAAAATGGCTAAGAGACGGACAAAAAACTTTACTTAAAAGAGTAGAAGAGGCATTTAACGATCTCAACGCAATAGGTAGAAATTAAGCGCCAATGAATGACAAAGTCTTTACAAAACCGATAAAAAAACAGTTTGAATTTGATGAAGAGGTTGCTGCTGTCTTTGATGACATGCTACAAAGAAGCGTACCGTTTTACAAAGAGTCACAAAAGATTACGGAGTTTTTTGCGCTTAAACAGTTGGAAAATGGCGGGATAGCTTATGATTTAGGCTGTTCTACCGCAACACTTCTTATAAATATAAGCAGAAAACTCTCAAATAGGGCAACTCTCGTAGGACTTGATAACTCTGAGGCGATGCTGGAGCAAGCTAGAAAAAAGTGCGAAGCATTTAAGGCGGATATAGAGCTCAAAAACGCAGATATACTTGAGTATGACTATAAAGAGGCAGACCTCTTCATCAGCAATTATACGCTTCAGTTTATCCGACCTCTTATCCGCGAGGAGCTTGTTAAAAAAATATCTGCCTCACTGAAAAAAGATGGACTTTTTATATTTAGTGAAAAGGTTATAAGTCATCACTCAAAATTGAATAAAGATTTGATTGAGTGCTACTATGACTTCAAAAAAGAGCAGGGCTACTCAGAGTATGAGATAATGCAAAAAAGAGAAGCGCTGGAGAATGTTTTGGTGCCATACAGCGAAGATGAAAATATAAAAATGGCTAAAAACTGCGGTTTTTCACACTGTGAGGTAGTATTCCGCTGGGCAAATTTCGCCACTTTCATAGCTATAAAATAAAATCGCTTCATATTTCGTCGTTGTTTTTTCTCGATGTACTGCAGTACATCTTTAAAAAAACGCCTAGAACTATTTTGCGATTTTAATTTATAGAATTTTTGTCAATCGCATAAAACTGTTTTGTATTTTCCACTTAGATTTCATTGCTATACGAAGTGAACGATTCTGCAACGGAAGGGTCAAATCTAGTAGTTCTAGATTTGGGGTACCCACCGTGAAGCCTTAGTGAACGAGTATGGTTATGAAAGGACTCTTTGATAGAAACCCCTTCACCAAACATTCCCTTTTGGCTTCTCTTCTTCTGCTCCGACAACATAGTCGACTACTTTGTCTGTTTTTTTGCCGAGCTCTTCATATGTGATAATATCATCCTTTCCGCACTCTTTATGGTAGTAACCTTGGATGTCGTAGTACTCTTTGCAGTCGCTATAATATTTAGCTGAAATTCCGTGTTTATTAAAACATGCCGAAAATAGGAACAGTGGTAAAATAAGTAATAAATATTTTGTCATAACTCTCTTCAAGCAAATACCAATCCAATTTTACCTCAAACTTTAAAACTCTCTTTTGTTTTGCAGTAAGAGGTTAAAAAACACTCATC
Source organism: Sulfurimonas sp. (assembly GCA_030654155.1). Classification (GTDB taxonomy): domain Bacteria; phylum Campylobacterota; class Campylobacteria; order Campylobacterales; family Sulfurimonadaceae; genus Sulfurimonas. Next base: position 49,477 of record JAURYA010000094.1, read on the forward strand.
GCATTTTGGGCTTTTTGCTTTGCAGATGTAGCGCCCAAACAGCACCATTCCTTGATGAAGCGTACGGAGATTGTTTTTAAATTTTTTAACAAGCGTCGCTTCTGTTTTAATGGCGGTTGAGTCATCGCTAAGACCAAGACGGTGTGAAACACGAAATACATGTGTGTCAACTGCCATTAAATTGGCCCCTGTGTACTCTATCATTACTACATTTGCGGTTTTTTGTCCAACACCCCCGAGAGTAACTAGCTCTTTTTCATCCATGGGAATCTCGCCGCCATATGCCTCTGTTACTCTTTTTGCCATCGCTATTAAATTTTTTGCTTTATTGTTGAAAAATGAACAACTGTTAATAAGTTCTTTTACCTCTTTTATATCTGCCTCTGCCAAGGCTTTTGGGTTTGGATATTTTTCAAACAGAGCCGGCGTGATTATATTTACCCTCTTATCCGTGCATTGGGCTGAGAGCGCAACTGCTACAACCAACTCGTAGGCATTTTTATACTCAAGTTCAGTTACCGCATCGCTGTATCTATCAATAAAAAGTTGATGAATCTCTTTTATTTCTTCTTTTGTGGCTTTTTTCATGGCAGAATTATATATAAAATGCTCCTTGTTTAATAATCATTAGTATTAACAAACTAAAATTTTTATAATTAAATAAGGAAGCGTAATGAAAGCAGTAACAAAATTAGTATCGTCTTTGGCGATTTTATCAACTATATCAATGGCACAAACACTCGTAACGGTAAACGGAACCGCTGTTACTCAACAAGATGTTGATAGAGAACTTATGACGGCGACACAGGGTAGATTTAACCAAGTTCCGACAGAAAAGCAAGCAGAGTTTAGAAAACAAGTTCTAGAGCAGTTAGTTGCTAAAGAGTTGGTTTATGACGATGCAAAAAAAACAGGCGTATTGACATCAAATGAGTACAAAGCAAAATATGAAGAAGTGACAGAGAGAATAAAAAAAGAGATCGCTATTCAGGTTTGGCAAAAAAGAGAAGTAGATAAGATTGCTATTTCAGATGCTGAGTTGAAAAAATATTATGAGTCAAATAAAGAAGAATTTATTGAAAATGACAGTGTTAACGCACGTCATATACTTGTAGAGAAAGAGGCTGACGCAAAGAGTATTATTGCTCAGCTTAAGCCGTTAAAGGGAGATGCTCTTAAAAACAAATTTATTGAAATTGCAAAAGCAAAATCAACATGTGCGAGTGCTTCTGAAGGTGGAGATTTAGGTTACTTTACAGCGGGTCAAATGGTACCTGCGTTTAATGACAAAGCATTTTCTATGAAAGTTAAAGAGTTTACTACCGAGCCTGTAAAGACTCAATTTGGATACCATGTAATCTATATTGAAGATAAAAAAGCAAAAACAGCAAAGAGTTTTCCTGACGTAAAACCGTTTATTGAGCAAAGACTTAAAATGGAAAAAGCAAAAGCTGTTATGTTGACAAAAATGAAAGAGCTAGAGAAAAAAGCAGTAATCAAGTAATTTTATGCACTCTCCTATATCTAAAATAATTTTAGATGGGAGAGTTTTTTATGTTAAAAGAGATGATCTTATAGACCCTTTTTTAGCAGGAAACAAATATCGCAAACTCTACACGCTTCTACAAACTCCTCCAAATAAACTTAGTAAAATTATCTCTTATGGCGGAACACAATCAAATGCAATGTTGGCAATTGCCGCAATGTGCAAAAAGAAGGGTTGGGAGTTTGTATATTATACAAAACCTCTAAGCGATACTTTAAAAAATGAAAATAACGGCAATTTTTATCATGCAAAGAATCTTGGAATGATACATGTAGAAATTGAGCAGCAGTTTTATAAAGATTTTATAGCCTCTTTGAGATTTAATCTTGATGAAAAAACATTTGTTATTGACCAAGGCGGAGCAGTGGAAGAGGCAAAGCTTGGGCTGGAAGTTTTAGCGGATGAGATAAGAGAGAGCGGCTTACATGTCAAATCTTTAGCCACTCCATCAGGAACCGGAACAACAGCTCTCTATTTGGCTCTTTGTTTACCAGAATACAGAGTCTATACAACACCATGCGTAGGCGACGCTGAGTATCTAAGAGAGCAGATGAGTGCGCTTCATGAGATACCAAAAAATCTGACTATTTTAGAGCCGCAAAAAAAATATCATTTTGCAAAACCGTATAGAGAATTTTTAGAGATGCAGCAGAAGCTTTTGTCTGAGAGAGTCGAGTTTGACCTGATTTATGCACCAAGTCTTTGGATGTGTTTGATTGAGCAGACCGATGAAGAGGTTATGTACATACATAGCGGTGGTGTAAGCGGAAATGAGAGTATGCTTGAACGCTACAAGCAAAAATTTTTTAAATAATAAATGTCACATTCTCATTTAAATCAACTCTGCTTGGTCTGTATTCGTTGATTTTAGCATCTTTATCTTCATATCCAAGGACTACACTATAAAGAAGAGCTAGATTTTCAGGAGCATCTAATACTTTTGCTACAACTTTTCCAAACTCTGTCGTTGAGCCTTGAGGGCAGCTGCTTAAGTCGAATTCCGCGGCAGAGAGCATAATACTCTGCATATATGCGCCGCAATCAATAAGTGCACCATGAGCATTCTCTATCATCGCCTTATCGGTGAAGACAAAAAATACAGTCTGCGCTCCAAACCATCTAAAGTTATCATGCCACATCTGAGTTCTTTTTTCTACATCTTTTCTATCTACGCCCATTAAGCTATATAGACCTACACCAGTCTCTATTCTTCTTTTTTTATAAGGGGCTTTCCAGTTTAGCGGGTAGTACTGGATAAACTGGTCGTTTTCTACGCCGCTCTCCATCTTCTCTATAATTGCATCGCCAATATTTTTTAGAACCTCTTGATTGCTTATTGCATAGGTTATCCAAGGTTGCATATTTGCACCGCTTGGTGTCATTGCAGCGGCATCTAAAATCTTTTCTTGAATATCGCGGGGTACAGGCTTTGGCAGATATGCTCTTTTTGATGAGCGATTTTTAATTGCATTGATAATTGTTGGCATTTTAGAAATCCTATAAATAATTTTGGAATTATATTACAAATAAAATTAAAATCACATATATGAAGCATGGACTAAATATACTTGACAAGAAGTCACTCAACTTGCTATAATATTTGCATAAATAAAACTAAGGAATTTAAAAATGAATGGTATATTTGAGAAATTAACAAATAATATGAGTGAATCAATTGAGTCGGCGGTGTCGCTGGCGTTGCATAATAAAAATCAAGAGGTAGAACCGGTACACTTTTTGTGGGCGCAGCTAACTAACTCGAACTCTGTACTAAATCAGATGTTCAACAAAATGAGTATTGACAAGGTCGCGATTGAACTAGATGTAAAAAGCCTAAGCGAGAAGTTGCCAAAATCGTCAACTATTTCAAAAGAGAATATTAAACTTTCAAGAAATTTTGTTCAAACCTTAGAAAACGGTATCGGACTTATGACAAAAAATGGAGACTCTTTTTTAGCGGTAGATACCTATATTTTAGCAAATATAAAGAGTGAACCGTTTTTTAGCCTATTGAAAAAATATATAGATATATCTGAGCTTGCTAAAAATATAGAAGCATCTCGCGGCAGTGCAAAAATTAATTCTCAAAGCTCTGATGAAACGCTGGAGTCTTTGAAAAAATATGGAATAGATTTGACAATGGAAGCAAAAGAGGGCAAGCTCGCTCCGGTAATTGGACGAGATGAAGAGATTACCCGTATGATGCAAATACTAATCCGCAAAACAAAAAACAATCCTATGCTTCTTGGTGAACCGGGGGTTGGTAAAACGGCTCTGGTTGAAGGACTTGCACAGAGAATCAGTGACGGCAAGGTTCCGACATCGCTTCAAAACAAAAAAGTAATTGCGCTTGATATGAGTGCGTTAATTGCCGGAGCAAAGTACAGAGGCGAGTTTGAAGACAGACTAAAAGCTGTAATAGATGAGGTTAAAAAGAGCGGTAACATCATACTTTTTATAGATGAGATTCATACAATTGTAGGAGCTGGGGCTAGCGAGGGGAGCATGGATGCCGCAAACATTCTAAAACCGGCTCTTGCTCGCGGAGAACTTCATACAATAGGAGCAACTACGCTCAAAGAGTATAGAAAGTATTTTGAAAAAGATATGGCTCTTCAGAGACGATTTTTACCTATAAATCTAAGTGAGCCGAGTGTAAATCAATCTCTGCAAATACTTCGAGGTATAAAAGAGAGGCTGGAAATTCACCATAATGTAACAATTACAGACAGTGCTTTAGTTGCGGCTGCAAAGCTCTCTGACAGATATATAGCAGATAGATTCTTGCCTGATAAGGCAATCGACTTAATAGATGAAGCAGCAGCTGAGCTTAAGATGCAGATAGAATCAGAGCCGCATGCACTAAGCAATGCAAAGATAAAAAAATCAGAGTTGCGTGTAGAGCAAGAGGCACTAAAAATGGAAGAGTCTCCTGCAAATACAAAACGACTTGAAGAGATTAAAAAAGAGTTAGCGGATGTTGACGAGAAAGTTAGAAGTTTAGAAGCGCAATTTGCATATGAAAAAGAGGTATTTGGAAAAATATCAAGCATAAAAAATGAGATTGAAGCAAAAAGAAGAGAAGCACATGTAGCAAAAAGCACGTCGGAGTTTAACCGTGCGGCTGAGATAGAGTATGGAGAGATTCCGGCACTTTTAACTCAGGAAAAAGAGATTACCGAGAATTGGGAAAAGCTTCAAAAAGAGGGAACGCTCCTAAAAAACAGCGTTGATGAGGAGTCTATAGCTTCCATTGTCTCTAGATGGACAGGTATTCCAGTTAAGAAGATGCTTCAAGCAGATAAAGATAAGATTTTAAATGTTGAAGATGAGTTAAACAAAGAAGTTATCGGTCAGAGCAAGGCTACACATGCAGTGGCACGTGCGATTAAAAGAAATAAGGCAGGGCTTTCAAGCGGCAATTCGCCAATAGGAAGTTTTCTATTTTTAGGACCGACCGGAGTTGGTAAAACTCAAACTGCTAAAACTCTTGCGAAGTTTTTATTTGACTCTCCTGATGCCATGATACGAATAGACATGAGTGAATATATGGAAAAACATTCGGTCTCCCGTCTTGTCGGTGCGGCTCCAGGATATGTCGGATATGAAGAGGGCGGACAGCTGACTGAAGCAGTTAGAAGAAAACCATATAGTGTAATTCTTTTTGATGAGGTAGAAAAAGCTCATCCTGACGTATTTAACATCTTGTTGCAGGTTTTAGATGATGGAAGATTGACAGACAACAAGGGAGTTACCGTTGATTTTACAAATACTATTATCATTTTAACTTCAAATATTGCAAGTGATAAAATAATAAACAATCCAGACTCAGAGGCGCTTCATGAGATGGTTTTGGGAGAGCTAAAGAAGTCGTTTAAACCTGAATTTTTAAATCGTTTAGATGACATAGTTATATTTAATGGTCTTGGCCGTGAGCAGATAGTCGGAATTGTAGATATTTTCTTTGGCGATATTGCTAAAAAAGTTATTCAAAGAGATATAACATTGACTCTAAGCCAGAGCGCAAAAGCTTACATAGCGGAGGCTGGTTTTGATCCTGTTTATGGAGCTAGACCGCTTAAGCGTGCTTTATACGAGATAGTAGAAGATAGACTGGCAGAACTCATACTAGAGGGCAATGTTGTTGAGGGTTCACACGTTGATTTTGATTTTAAAGACGGCGAGATAAAAGTAAAAATATCTTAAGAGGTTATAGCTTATTATGAAATATATAATTTTAATTCTCTTTTTTGTGGTGTCAATTTTTGCCTGCACGGGTGATTGTATGTCGTGTCACCCAAAGCTTGTCCCAACAATAGATAAAGATTTAAGACACAAGCCGATGCTTACATGTATAAATTGCCATTTAGCAGATCCAAATAAGATGGCAGATTGCGGGGCTGACTGTTTCGGATGTCATCCAATGTCTAAGATATACAAAGCAAAAGTCAAAGAGCATGAGATAATTCAGGAGTGTAGAGATTGCCATGTTGGAGCCAAAGAGAAACTTTTTGATGTTGCAACATCGTTCAATCAATCGCATGTGGAGTCACTAAAAGATTATATTATCAGGTAAAAAGATAACCTTAACCACGCTTTAAGTAACTTTTTTGTAACATTGCGGACTTAATTTAAAGAAGGATGTGTCTATGAAAAGAACATACCAGCCTCATGGAAAACCGAGAAAAACAACTCACGGTTTCAGATTGAGAATGTCAACAAAAAATGGCCGTCGTATAATTAACCGTCGTCGTGCTAAAGGTCGTAAAAAATTGTCAGTTTAGGAAATTTCTATACACTAAAGCTTCATAAGGAGTTTCAGTATGTGTATAGAAAAGGAAAAGACGCCCATTCAAGTAGTGTTGTGCTGTTTTTTCTACCCGCAAATGAAGTTCATAAAGTGGGATTTACGGCTACCAAAAAAATCGGTAACGCCGTAAAAAGAAACAGAGCTAAGAGAAGACTTAGAGCTCTATTTCTTGAATCTTCTTCTTCTCTTAAAGATGGCACATATATATTTGTAGCCAAACAAACAATCCATGAAACAACCCACCAAAAATTAAAAAGTGACTTTGAAAAAATTTTAAATCGCTTAGATGCAGTTAAGAAAAAATCGGATGATTAGAATATTTTTACTCAAGCTGTTATGGCTTTATCAGAAGTTTTTTACCCTTATCGGATACGGGAGTTGTAGATATTACCCATCTTGCAGTGAATATGCAAGAATTAATTTCGAAAACAACTCCATTTCAAGTGCTTTTTACCACACTTCTACTAGAATACTGCGTTGTAATCAATTATTTGACGGCGGTATAGAGTATCCATTACTAGATAAACTGTCATTAAAGCCCGCAAAACTAGGGATTGGTTCTATAAAATATTGGTTGGTTCCAAATAAAAAAAACCGTTTTTATATTATAAAAAACTTTTCATACAAAGGGTAAACGTGTTAGACAAAATGACACCAAATCAAAGATTATTAGTAGCAGTAGTGCTTTCAGTACTATTCTTCGCAGCTTATACGGCAATTTTTCCGGCAGAACAGCCAGAAGTGGCAAAAACAAACACACAGATAGAGAGTGCACAAAAAGCACAAACTTCAAATCAGCCTCAAAGCTCAAAAATTGAAGAGGAGATAGTCGCGAACGATTTAAGCACTTTGGTAACTGTAAACAATAGTAAGTTCATACTTAAGCTGGACACGCTGGGTCGTATCTCTTCAAAAGTGTTGCTTCAAGATAAATATAATAACAAAGAAGATCAGCATGCAGAGCTGATTCCGGCTACGGGAACTAAACCTCTTTTTGTTAGATTTTTAGATTCAAACTTAAACGAAGAAGCACTAAAAGTTGCATATACGGCAGATGTTTCTGAAATATCATTAGAAGATAAGTCTCAAAAAGTTACTTTAACCCAAAAGTTATCTAATTTAACAGTTACTAAAGAGGTTACCTTCTATACGGATGGGCACTATGATGTAAAAATGTCACTATCTGATGATAAGAGACACTTTATATATTTAGGTCAAAGACCTGAAATCACTAAGCAGATGATGACAGTAACAGGTGCCATGGTTTATACCGACAACGAGATAGTTACCATAATTGAAGACGGTGACGCAGAGGGGCGTAAAACATTCAGCGGGGTTGAGCTTATTTCTGCATTTGATCAATACTCTGCAACAATTATGTACGGATTTGCAAAAGAGACAAATATAATAATTGAGAGAGATAGAGAGAACAATCCTGTTATCTATTTTGAAGCTTTAAAAGATATCTCATTTAGCGGCTATATAGGGCAAAAAGAGTACAAAACTCTAGATAGTATAAATCCTGTTTTAACAAATGCGATAGAGTATGGATGGTTTACTTTTGCATCTAAGCCGCTTTTTCAGCTTCTATCATGGCTGCACGGCATTTTTGGCAACTGGGGTTGGTCTATTATAGCGCTTACCCTTTTGATAAGACTTGTTCTTTATCCTCTGACATACAAAGGTATGATATCTATGCAGAAGATGAAGGATATCGCTCCGCTGGTTAAAGCGGCTCAAGCTAAGCACAAGGGCGATCCTCAGCGAACAAATGCCGTTGTTATGGAACTGTACAAAAAGCATGGAGCAAATCCTCTTGGCGGATGTCTTCCGATGGTACTGCAAATCCCTGTATTTTTTGCAATCTATCGTGTACTTTTAAATGCTGTTGAGCTTCAAGGCGCTCCATGGATGTTCTGGGTTAATGACCTTTCAAGAATGGATAACACGTTTGTTTTACCTATACTAATGGGTGCTTCTATGTATTATCAACAAAAGCTTACTCCTAGCAACTTTACAGATCCTATGCAAGAGAAAATATTTAAATTTTTACCTATAATTTTTACATTTTTCTTTGTAACATTCCCATCGGGTCTGGTTCTTTACTGGTTTGTAAACAACCTTTTCTCAATAGGACAGCAGTTTATTGTAAATCAGCAGTTCAAAAATGCAAAAGATGCAGAGATAGCTGCTCATAAACATTTGGAGAAAAAAGATGATTAAGATAGAATCAACCACTCTAGAGCAGGCATGTAAAGATGCGGCAACTGCTTTAGGATGTTCTGCCAGTGAACTTATAATAGAGATTGTTCAATCCCCAAGCAGCGGTTTTATGGGACTTTTTAAAAAAAATGCAATTATAGTAGCTGCAAAGAAGAAGCAAGAGTTTAAAAAAGCAGATACGCAGTATGTACAAAAAGAGAGCCAAAAACAATACAATAAAGCAGAACCAAAAGCAGAGTCAAAGCCAAAGCAAGAGCCAAAAGCAGAGATAAAAATAGAGCCAAAGGCTGAAGCGAAAAAAGAGTTCAAACAAGATTTTAAAAAACCAAAAAAAGACAATGTAACTCCTCCTCGCCATGCAGTAAATGATACATTTATGCCTCAATCGTTTGTTAGCATGCAAGATGATGATGATTATGATATGGCAGACATTAATTTTACCGCTGATTATGAAGAAGAAGATGAAGAGAAGCAAGGGAATAGTGTTCAAGCAGGTGTTAATGCATATGAAGTTGCAAAAACTATCGAGAGAGAGATAAATGAGCTTTTTGGGCTAATCTGTTTTAAAATTGATAAGATAAATGTTAGCGCATATGACGAGGCAACACTTCTTGTAGAGTTTAAAGGCGAAGATGCTGCTCTGCTTATAGGAAAAGAGGGGTACAGATATAAAGCGCTCTCATATATGATTTTTAACTGGATTAACACAAAATACCAGCTGCAGCTGCGTCTTGAGATTGCGGAATTTTTGAAAAATCAAGAAGAGTCGGTAGCGAGATATCTAGTAACGGTTTGTGAAAATGTGGACAGAGACGGTCGTGCACAAACTAAAATACTTGATGGTGTTTTAATCCAAATCGCACTAAAAGAGCTTCGTGATAAATATCCAAACAAGTATGTAGCAGTTCGTTCTACTCGTGACGGGCTTAAATTTATCATTATAAATGATTACCATAACTAAGCAATATGAATAGTGACACTATAAGTGCCATTGCGACAGCAAACGGCATAGGCTCTATAGCTATCATCCGCATTAGCGGAGATAGCGCTTTAGACATTGCAAAAAAACTTACATGTAAAAAAGATTTCTCCCCAAGATACGCAACCCTTACAAATATATACAACTCAGAGAGCGAACTTATTGACGAATCCATCGTTATCTACTTCAAAGCGCCTTTTTCATTTACGGCAGAGGATGTTGTGGAGATTCAGTGCCACGGCGGTTTTATCGTTGCTCAGAGCATCTTAAAGGCGACTATCGCTTATGGAGCAAGACTTGCAACAGCAGGCGAATTTTCCAAAAGAGCTTTTTTTAACGGCCGAATTGATTTGAGCGAAGCGGAGGCTATTGCACAGCTGATAGAGGCAAAAAGCGAAGACGCTGCAAAGATATTGGCCCGTCAGATGAAGGGCTCGCTAAAAGAGTATATAGAAAAAATACGTGACGATATCATCCATATACTCGCCTACTCTGAGGTAAGCATTGATTATGCAGAAGAGGATTTGCCGGAGGATTTGGTTTTGCAGATTAAGGCAAAGCTAGACGAGCTGAAAAAATCTCTTGAGAAGACTTTGCTTGCAAGCAGGGCAAGAGAAGGGCTTATGCAGGGTTTTCGCGTGGCAATAATAGGAAAACCCAATGTAGGCAAAAGCTCACTGTTAAACGCACTGTTAAATTATAACCGTGCTATTGTCAGTGATATCGCTGGAACAACGAGAGATACAATTGAAGAGCAGGTAAAAATAGGCACACATCTTATACGCATCGTAGATACGGCTGGAATTCGTGAAGCTAATGATGAGATAGAACGCATAGGGATTGAGAGAACGTTAGAGGCAATTAAGGAGAGTGACATAGTAATCGCGCTTTTTGACGGCTCCAGAGCAACTGATGGCGAAGATGAGCAGATAATATCTCTGATTAGTTCACACGCCAAAGATAAACATATTTTACATGTTAAAAATAAGATAGATTTAGAACCAAAATTTGTACATGTAGATATAAAATTTGATATTGAGTTAAACTCTAAAGAGAGTGTTGATGAGCTAATCCGCTCTTTGGAAAACATAATGAATAAAACAAACAGTTCCGATGAGATGATGCTTATATCCCAAAGACAGATATCAGCGGTAGAAAATACGCTTAAGCTTATTGATGAAGCACTGTTTCCTCTTCAAGACCAAGAGCTTGAGATATTCTCGTTTTGCCTAAATGAAGCCGTAAAAGAGATGGCTTCAATAACCAGACCTTTTGAAAATGATGAGATGCTTGATAAGATGTTCGGCAGCTTCTGTTTAGGAAAATAATTGAAATATATTGCTATAGATTTGGGCTTAAAAAGAATAGGTTTGTCTTATTCGGCACATAAAGATTTGGTAACTCCGCTAAAAGCTGTTGAGCGAAAAAATCGAGACCAAGCCGCAAGAGATGTAAAAAAAGTTCTTGATGAGTGGGAAGTTGATGCCGTCGTAGTCGGCATACCCATGGGCGGAAGCAGTGAAGATGAGATGAAGCGCCGAGTAGCTCACTTTATGAATCTTGTTGATTTTAAGGGCGAGATTTTTTTTCAAGATGAGAGCAACTCTTCAAAAGAGGCGGAGGGTATGATGAAGGGCGAGATAAAGCAGATTCGCGACGGGCGCATCGACTCCATCTCCGCTATGATTATTTTGCAGAGGTTTTTGGCTAATAATAAAAGTTAGTAAAAAAGTAATGTTTTAAACTTTTTTACTGAGTGCTTCAATGTTGTCGCTGTTAGCAAGAACAACCAAAACATCGCCTTCTTCAAGAATATCATCGTTTTCAAAGGATGTATGCCACTCGCCTTGATGCTTGTATGCAATAGGCTTTACTTCAAACTCATCTTTAAATATAGGAGAGAGTATTGAAGTCCCAATCCAAAATGATGGCACTTTCATTTTAGCCAATTTCAAAGTTATGGAGAGATCAATAGTCTCATAGTGCATATTTTTAACAATTTTTTTAACCAATTTTTTTGCAGACTCCATCTCTGGATAGATTACTTTGGCTGCACCCAATTTTGATAAAATTTGCCCATGCACTTGAGTAATTGCCTTGGCAAAAATTGTCTCGATGCCGAGCTCTTTAAGTGCCATAACGGTAAGTATACTCGCTTCAAGATTCTCTCCAATGCTTACAATGGCCATTTCTGCACCGGCTATTCCTGCTTCACTGAGTGCTTTTGGATCAGAAGAGTCAAGAACAATGGCATCTTGTACGAACTCGCCAATGTCTCTTATCTTCTCTTCGTCGTTGTCAATAGCAATAACTGCTTCCCCCTGTTGTGCCAACCCTTTGGCTACGTGGTATCCAAACTTTCCTAGTCCAATAACAACATATGTCATATAATAACCTTTCCTTCTGCATATTTAATACGGGTTTGCACCGCTTTGCCTACTATCACGATAGTAAATGCAAAAACACCAATCCTGCCCATTAGCATAAGCAAGATTATGTTGAGTTTTCCTAAATCACTAAAGAGTGCACTATAACTTAACACACCGCCATTCCCGGTTGATATGCCCACTGTGGCAAACGCCGA
>JAURYA010000095.1 GCA_030654155.1 Sulfurimonas sp.
CACGGAATTAAAATAGAGATTGGATTTTTGGCATTTGCACTCGCAACTGCTCTGGCAGCTTTTGGGTTGCCAAACATTTTTGCCTCATCGGCATATGAGAGTGTAGAACCATATGGTATTTTAAGAAGCGTTTCCCAGACCGCTTTTTGAAATATAGTTCCGCTTGGAGAGAGAGGCAGAGTAAAGAGTTGTCGTTTTTGTGCGAAATATTCGCAAAGCTCATCTTCGAGTCTGATTAATAAAATGTGGTTTGGATTGTTGATTTGTGGAGTTTCGTTATCATCTATAAAGTCAAGGTAAACAATATGATGATCATTTGCGATGGCAATCATCTCGCCGATAGGAGTTGTGATAATGCGGCTATAAAGAGGTGGTTTTGTACTACTAATCATTCTTCTTTTTTTTCTGGTTTTTTTCTAAACATGTAATACTTTTCTCTCTCAAGCAGATCTTCAACATAAGAGGGTTCAGCCTTTTTTACATTTTTCCAAACTCCGGAAGGAAATCTTACCTGAAGTCTGTTTTTCTCTCTTAGTTTTATGATTTTTTTAGCGGAGAGCACCTTTGAAACAGGAGAGAAGTCAACATCCGTCAAATCCACGTCATTCTTATAAAAAAGTGTCTGTTTGCTAAAGCTTCCCCATCCTGAGACACCCTCTTCGGTGTATGGAACCTCATAGCCGTTTTTAAAATCTATCATTATTTTATAGTGGCTGTTGTCGAATATTTTAGCGATTTTTCCAGCGCCAAATACCAGATCATAAATATTTTCACCTACTTTTGCATTCTCAAAATAGACCATTGACACTCCTTCTTATTTTTACGAAGAAGTGTATAGCTAATAGGTTACAAAAAAATTACATGTACTAAATTATAACCTTGGTAACTGCAGGTATATTATCAAAAATTCTTTTTACTCTATCCTGCCAAAGTTCGCCAAACTCTTTCATCTCTTCTTTATTTGCCATACCGCCCATCATCTTTTGCATTAACGGCTGCATCTTTGGACTTCCGCCCACAAGTGATGGGTCGTAATAAACATCTACACTTTTGCCGTTGTCAACTCTTGTGAACTTTACCGAAGAGCTTATTTTTACATCAAATTTCATCAAAGAGTGACGGGCAAATTTTCCGCCCAATCCTTTAAAGCCGCTCTTGTCTGTTGCTCCGGTAATTTGGGAGATAACATTGCTAATAACACCCGCAACACCATCTTCTAAAGACTCTTTAAACTCAACTTTTATCTCTCCTCTGATTGCTGGAGAGTCTGGATAGAGAGCTTTTAATCCGACTAAAGTTGTAATGTATGCACCTGCAACCGTAGGACAGCTGTGCCCTGCCGCTTTTACTACCTCTAAGTAGTTAAACTCATACACGCCACCTTCAAAGGCACCTAAAACATTTGAGAGAGGATCTACAACTTTAATACTCTCAACAGTGTCAAAAAACTTTGGATAATTCATATAAACTCCTATATATCTATTTTATTAAGCACTTTCGCGCTTACGATAACCCTATCACTCATTAAATCAAAAGTTTCATCAACTTTTAACGACTCTATATCAATAACCTTAGAGTCTTTGGAAATCTGCGCAAAACCTTTTTTTGTTTTTAATTTCGGATGGTTGGATTCTAGCATTTTTTGCAGAGTTAATACTTGATTTTGAGCAATATTTATCCTACTCTCAATGACATGCGGGAATCTGATTTTTATGGACTCAACCTCTCTATAGAAACTTTGCATTTTAAACGAGATGGTTTGGTTGAAAGAGTCGCGAAATTGCTTGATTTCATCTATTTTATGACTTATCTTCTTTTCAATTGAGTGCTGCGAATATAAGCTGACCAAATGGGTAAGCTCTTGTTTTGAGTTATGAATTTTTTGCATAATTGTCTGGTTGTACTGAGAGTTCAAAGAGTCGATATATTGGTAAAGTTCGTTAGAGTCAGGCAATATCATCTGCATTGCAGCGCTTGGCGTAGGAGCTCTTAAATCTGCTACAAAATCACTTATAACCCAGTCAATCTCATGCCCAACTGCAGAAACAATTGGAGTTGCAGCTTTAAAGATGGCATCTGCAACTATCTCTTCGTTAAAAGCCCACAAGTCCTCAATGCTTCCGCCGCCGCGACCCACTACAATAACATCATACCCTTTTGTATCTGCACTCTCCAGCGCTCTTACGATAGATGGAGCTGCACTCTCCCCTTGAACCAAAACATCATAAATATCTATCTCAATCGCTCTGTATCTGCCCTGTGCGACACGAAGCATATCCTGCAATGCCGCACCCGTCGCTGAAGTTATAAGAGCAATTTTTTTTGGAAACTTAGGGAGCTGCTTTTTTCTTGATGTATCAAAATATCCCTGCATTGAGAGTTTGTTCTTTAGCTGCTCGAACGCCAGCGCCAACGCACCGTGCCCTGATGGCTGAATACTAAAACAGTTTATCTGATACTCGCCGCGAGGCTTGTAGAGCGTTATTGCTCCATCGAGAACAACCTTTAGCCCCTCTTGGAGTTGGAACTTAAGTTTTGCGGCATTCGCTTTAAAAATAACGGCTTTGATTGTAGAGGATTCGTCTTTGAGAGTAAAATATATGTGCCCGCTGTTGTGAAAAGTTATGCGAGAGAGCTCTCCCTCAACTAAAACTCTCTCAAACGTGCTCTCTAGCAGGCTTTTTATCTGCTCATT
>JAURYA010000098.1 GCA_030654155.1 Sulfurimonas sp.
CTCATCAAATCCGTATGAATTTATGCCAAGCTCATCAAGTGCATAATTTGTTCTTGAGTGAAGTATATCTTTCTCATTTGCAACATCGGCAAAATCTCTTACACGACGCAAAAGTCTCAGCGCTATACGAGGAGTTCCGCGACTTCTTTTTGCTATCTCTACACACGCTTCAAGAGCTATTTTTTTGTTTAATTTATTTGAAGCTTGAGAAATAATCTTAGAGAGCTCATCAGGAGAGTAAAACTGCATTCTAAAATTCATGCCAAATCTGTCACGGAGCGGATTTGAGAGCATTCCAGCCCTTGTTGTAGCACCGATAAGGGTAAAGCGAGGCAAATCTATCTTTACGGTTTGGGCAGCAGGTCCGCTGCCTATGATTATATCTATGCGAAAATCTTCCATCGATGAGTAGAGTATCTCTTCAACGGCGGGTGAAAGACGGTGAATCTCATCTATAAAAAGAATATCGCCCTCTTCCAGATTTGTAAGAATCGCTGCCAAATCTCCGCTTTTTTCTATCATCGGAGCGGCTGTTACTTTGATGTTTGCATTCATCTCATTTGCAATTATCAGTGCCAAAGTGGTTTTACCAAGCCCAGGAGGTCCAAAGAAAAGAACATGGTCAAGCGCCTCTCCTCTTTTTTTGCTTGCTTCTATAAAGACGCCGAGATTTTTTTTAATCTGCTCCTGCCCGATATACTCATTCCAGGCACTCGGACGTAGAGTTATCTCACAACTCTCTTCCGCATCAAATCTCTCTATCTCGACCAATCTTTCCATATCTTCTCTTAGTAGGTGTGTATATCTTGAGGAAACTCTTTAGTTTTAACCTCGTCAGCGTAGCTCTTAATTGCATTTTTCACCAATGATGCGCCATCCATATACTTCTTAACAAACTTTGGCGTAAACTCTTCAAAAAATCCCAACATGTCAGAAAAAACAAGAACTTGTCCATCAACGTCTTTGCCCGCGCCTATGCCTATTACAGGTATCTCTACGCTTTTTGCAACATCGCGTGCGACCTCTGCTTTAACGCCCTCTATTACCATACAAAATGCCCCAGCCGCTTCAACAGCTTTTGCGTCTTTTATAAGCTGTAATCTCTCCTGCTCGTTTTTACCCTTTACTTTGTAGCCGCCCTCAGAGCGAAAAGCTTGCGGCAAAAGTCCAATATGCCCGCAGACTGCGATACCGTTTGAGCAGAGATGCCTTATTATATCGGCTTTATCTTCCCCGCCCTCTATTTTTAGAGCATCTGCCGGTGTTTCTTGAAAAACCTTAATAGCATTTTTAAGAGCTTCATCTGGGTTTACATATGTTCCAAACGGCATATCGCAAATCAAAAAACTGTTTTTTGCCCCCATCGCGACAGCATTGGTATGATAAATCATCTGCTCCAGAGTTGTACTTAATGTATCACTCCTGCCAGCAAAACTCATATTTAGACTATCGCCGACCAAAATCATATCGGAGCTAGGCTCTAAAAGTTTTGCAAAAAGCGCATCGTAAGCTGTTATCACAACCAAAGGTGTTACCCCTTTGCTCTTTTTGATAGAAGTTATCGTCATTTTTTTGGTCATTTCAAACTCTTTTATTTAATAAAAAGTATTTTAACTAAAAATTGCTATAATTTTGACTATATAGGAGAAATATTTTATGGGCATAAGAAGTGATTTAGATTCTAACTTTGATTATGAAATAGTCGATGAATTTTTGGATCACTACTCTATGATGGTTGATTACATGGAGGTTATGATTTTAGATCTGAAAAAACCAAACAAGTATGAACAGAGCATAAATGAGCTTTTTCGTGTTTTTCATAATATTAAATCTGCTTCAGGCTTTTTAAAAATCGTGCAGATGTCCAAACTTTCAGCTTTTGTCGAAGATGCGCTTGAACAGATTAGAACTAATCATAGCAGCGTCAATGAAGAGACTATAACTTGGCTGCTCGAGATTAGCGACATGTTTGCCGCGTGGAAAGACGATTTAAAACTTGATAACGAGCTTACTCATATAAAATATTCTCTGCTTAAATTACCAGACTTGGAAAAAAATTGAAAAAACTAGTAGCATACATAACATCCGCTTATCCAGAAAAATCTTTCAGCATAGATTTGGCTCTCTCTCTTAGTGAGAGCGGAGTTGATACACTCGAACTCGGGGTTCCATTCTCTGACCCTGTAGCGGACGGTCCTTTGATAGAAAAGGCAAACCATAAAGCACTTGAGTTGGGGTTCAAATTTAAACATCTTTTAGAAATATCTAAGGCAGTTGCTCCAAAAGTTGATACTCTGTGGATGGGATATTTCAACAGTTTCTATCAACAAAATATGGAGAAATTGATTCCTTTGGCAAAAGAGATAGGGATAAACGGACTTATAATTCCCGACCTGCCTCATGAAGAAGCGCTGGCATACAGAGAGCTTTTTAATTCTAACAATATTTCAAACATAAGTTTTGTTGCACCGACTGATAGTGAAGCTAGAATCCAAGAGATAGTTAAAGATTCTAAAAAATTCATCTACATGGTGGCTTATACCGGAATTACCGGCTCAGGCAGTGCTGAAGATTTACAGCCATTTTTACATTCAATAAAAAAATACACTCCTACTCCTGTTTATGTAGGTTTTGGAGTAAATAAAAATACCGCAAAAGATAAGGTAAAAGGTGCCGATGGAGTAATAGTAGGAAGTGCTTTTATTGATATCTTGTTAAAAGAGAGTCTAAGTTATGAAAATAAGATTAAAGAGTGCAGTGAACTGGCAAAAATATTAAAGAGCGAAATAAATAGCTAAAAGCTATATTTCACTCTCTTTTTTATACTTCTTTAAATACCACTCTATAGTTTTTACAATTCCTGTGTCGAAGGTTTCGTTTGCTACCCAGCCAAGCTCATTTTCCAGTTTTGTAGCATCTATGGCATAGCGTCTATCGTGTCCTGCTCTGTCTTCTACAAATGTTATGAGCTCTTTGTATGAGCTTATAGATTGCTTCGTTGCACTCGCAATGACAGAAGAATGGATTGCCGCATCGCTCTGTTCCTCGCAATGACTTTTCTCCGTTACTACGAGCGAAGCGCGGCAGTCTAAAGGTACTTTTTCATCCAATATAGAACAAATCTTATCTACAATCTGAAGATTTGTTCTCTCGTTTCTTCCGCCTATGTTATAGACCTCGCCAATTTTTCCAGCATGATAAACTAGGTCAATTCCTTTGCAGTGGTCAAGCACATAGAGCCAGTCTCTTATATTTTTTCCGTCTCCGTAGATCGGAATTGGATTTCCCATAAGAGCATTTCTGATGATTGTAGGTATTAGTTTTTCATCATGCTGTTTTGGGCCATAGTTG
>JAURYA010000101.1 GCA_030654155.1 Sulfurimonas sp.
TATGACCCAACAGGTGCTGTTACGACAGCAGCAGGCGATAAAAAATTTAGAACGATTGCAGATCTTCGTTACGCTCTTGAGATACAAGCAAATGCTGAAGGGGCTGGCGGTGCTGTAGCAAGTAATGTTGAAGTAAAAGTAAACGCTCAGGGTAAATTTGAGTTATCAAATCCGGGTGGCAGTTTAGACGATTACAATATTAGCCTTTCTATTACAGGAATGGATGCAGGCAGTATTTCTGGCGGTGGCATAACTGAAAATACAAAGTTTACAAGAAATATGGAGGCGCTTAACTCAACTCTTCCAGCAGGAAGTACGGCAACAGCATTTTCACAAAGCTTTAATTCCGCAACACACTCGGCTAGTATAGATATTTTTGACTCATTGGGTTCAAAACATACACTTAGAACAGAGTTTAGAAAAGTAGCCGTTGATGCTGCAACGGGAAGTACATGGAATATGAAGATAAGTGTTCCAGAACCCGCAACGATTGATTCGGTATTACCATACAATGAAAAAACGGGTTTTATAAGATTTAACAGTGATGGTTCACTCTCAACATACAACCCGCCAAACGTTTCGTTTACTGCAAACAATGGTTCTTCGTCAAATCAGCAGGTTGCTATCAAGCTTGGAACGTCGAACAGTTTTGACGGTATGACAAGTTTTGATTCACCTTCATCAACGTCTGGAATAAGCCAAGACGGTTTTACGGGCGGGGATTTGGTTGGTATTAGGATTGACCAAAGCGGAACTTTAATCGGCTCTTTTAGCAACGGTAGAAGCTTTGGACTTGCTCAAATTTCTATGGCTAAGTTTACAAATAACGAAGGTTTATCTACCGAGGGCGGAAATGTCTATATCCAAACTGCTAACTCAGGAGACCCGATAATTGGAACGGCTGCAACGGCAGGACGCGGATTTATGCAATCAGCGGCGCTTGAGGCTTCTAACGTTGACTTGTCACGAGCGCTAACTCAGCTCATCATCATCCAAAGAGGTTATCAGGCTAACGGTAAAACGATTACGACTTCTGATCAGCTTCTTCAAACTCTAATCGGGTTGAAAAACTAGTCAATATCTTAAACGCTAAGGAAGTAAATTCCTTAGCGCTATAACCATTTCTAATTCTTGCTTTATTCTATTACGATATAATTTTGGTAATATTTAACAAGGAATTTCTATGCAATTCTCCGCTCCACTAAAATCAAACTCAAAAAAAATTATGCTTCTTGGTTCAGGCGAGCTCGGCAAAGAGGTAGCTATTGAGGCTCAAAGACTTGGTCTTGAAGTTATTGCAGTAGACAGATACCAAAACGCTCCTGCCCATCATGTGGCGCATAGAAGCTATGTTGTAAATATGCAAGATAAAGACGCTCTTTTAGAGATTATATACCGCGAAAAACCAGACTATATCTTGCCTGAGATTGAGGCCATCAGCATAGATGCTCTTTTTGCGGCAGAAGATAAGGGCTATAACGTTATACCAAACGCAAGCGCTGTTAGTAAAACTATGAACCGTAAAAATATCCGTACTTTTGCAGCAGAGGTTTTGGGACTTAAAACTGGCAAATATGAGTTTGTTACTACGCAAGATGGACTTAAAGCAGCGGCTGAACGCATGGGATTTCCTTGTGTTATAAAACCTGTTATGAGCAGTTCGGGTCATGGTCAAAGCGTAGCAAAAAGTGCAAATGATATTGCTGCTTCATGGGAGATGGCGAAAGAGGCTAGGGGTGATGCAAGCGAGTTGATTGTTGAAGCTTTTGTTGACTTTGACTACGAGATAACCATGCTCACCGCTAGAAACGGGAAAGAAACGGTCTTTTGTGAGCCTATCGGGCATGAGCAGAGAGATGGTGACTATGTCTTCTCATGGCAGCCGATGCAGATGAGCGAAGCAGCGAAAAAAAGTGCGCAAGAGATGGCTAAAAAAATCACAGATGGTCTTGGAGGTCGCGGTCTTTTTGGTGTTGAGCTTTTTATAAAAGGTGATGAGGTCTATTTCTCTGAAGTTTCTCCTCGTCCGCATGATACGGGAATGGTAACGCTTATAACACAGTCTCAAAGTGAATTTGCTCTTCACTTGCGTGCCGTTTTAGGGCTTCCGTTAGGATTTACATTTTACGGTTCCGGAGCATCCGCCGCATTTAAATCTGAAGTTCACAACAATGCTCCGGTTCTTAGCGTAGATGACACTCTATTTAGCGACAACAGTTTTGTTAGAGTTTTCTCAAAGCCTGAGACGCACAAAGGCAGAAGACTTGCAGTTGCGCTTGTTTTTGATGAGGTAGAAAGTGCGCTTGAGAAGGCAAGAGAGCTTATCACGAAGGTAAAGGATAGCTAAGTGAGTTCTTTGAATAATTATCCTTTTAGACTGCCACGGCTTTTTCAAAGCCTCGCAGTGACGTTCTTGTGTCATTGCGAACAAAGTGAAGCAATCTATTTGCTTGGAGATAGCTAAATGAAGATTGTTATCCTTGATGCTCTCACTTTTGGTGAAACACTACTGAGCGGATTTTATAAACTTGGAGATGTTGATATTTTTCAAACAACTCTGAGCGAGCAGACGCAAGATAGAATAGCCCATGCAGATGTTATAGTAACTAACAAAGTTGTTATAACCGAGGCTCACATTTCAAACACTCCGACTCTTAAACTTATCTGCGTTGCGGCGACGGGAATGAACAATGTTGATTTGGAAGCTGCAAAAAAGAGTGGTGTCGAGGTAAAAAATGTCTCAGGTTATTCGACCGACTCTGTTATACAACATACCTTCTCTATGCTATTTTACCTTCTAGGACACTCCAGATATTATGACGAGTATGTAAAAAACGGATCTTACTCAAAAAGTCAGATATTTACAGATATTTCACATCCATTTTCTGAGATAAAAGGTAAAAAGTGGGGAATCATTGGTCTTGGAACCATCGGGCGAGGTGTTGCGAATATTGCAAAAGCGTTTGGAGCTGAGGTTTGTTACTACTCAACCAGCGGTAAAAACTCTACTAAAGATTTTCTACATGTAGAACTTGACGAGCTTCTAAAAACATCCCATATCATCTCCATTCATGCCCCGTTAAATGAGAAAACTCTTAACCTTTTGGACTATGAACAGTTGTTAACTTGCAGAAGTGGAACAGTGGTTTTAAACCTTGGACGCGGCGGTATACTCAATGAAGATGCCATAGCGCGCATAGTTGATGAGAAGAATATTTATTTTGGTTTAGACGTACTAAAAAAAGAGCCGATGGAACAAAACCATCCGCTCTTAAATGTAAAAAATAGAGATAACCTTTACATAACCCCTCATATTGCTTGGAGCAGTGCTGAGGCAAGAGATAGACTTATTGCTGGTGTTATAGAAAATATTAGACTATTTATAAAGAAGAGAACATAACAGAGGCCGCTCTTTTTTTATCGGCTTTTTTGGCAGCAACAATTTTTCCTTTTAGTTCGGAGATTGCATTTCTTGCGGCTCTCTCAAACGACATGTCAAAATCAAACGCGCTCATATTTGCTTCTAGCGGAAATATACTAGCCATCATATTGAACTATTTTTTAGGCTATCTTCTTTATGAAAAAACAAAAACAAAACTTCTCTCCTCAAAGAGCGGGGCAAAGGCGTATGAGTATGGGCACAAATACGGTTACTATGCACTCTTGCTCTCATGGTTGCCGATAATCGGCGATCCGCTAACACTTGTTGCCGGAGTTGTTAGGCTTAGGTTTGTTTGGTTTGTTTTAATAGCCGGAACTCTAAGGATTGCAAGATACTACTTTCTGACTCTTGTGGTATAATTTAGTACATTTTAGCCATTGGTCGTGTTATGAAATATATATTTGTTATGCTTTTTCTATTTGTTTATGCCCATGCGCAACAAAAGACATTGGAGAAGGTTTCTCTTCAACTTCAGTGGCTAGACCAATTTCAATTTGCCGGATATTACATAGCAAAAGAGAAGGGTTTTTATAGAGATGCCGGCTTTGATGTAGAAATAAAAAAATTCAGCTACAGCACAAATGTAGTCGGCGATGTAACAAGCGGTAAAACTACTTATGGCGTAGGTCGTTCAAGCCTGATATGGTACTACTCCAATGGAAAAGATATCTCTTTGCTGAGCGCAATATTCCAAATTTCACCTCTTACAATGATTTCGCTAAAATCTTCAAATATAAATGATATAAAAGATTTTATAGACAAAACAGTAATGACAACAGAGGATGTGGTTGAGACAGCATCTGTTTATGCAATGATAAGATCTGCCAAGGTAGATGAAAATAGTATTAAATATAAAAAACATACTTTTGACATTGAAGAATTAATTGATGGAAGAGTAGATTTATATGCCGGTTATGTTTCAAATGAGCTATTTGCCTTGGAAAAAAGAAAAATAGCGTACAAAATATTTTCTCCAAAAGATAGAGGTTTTGATTTTTACGATGATATACTTTTTACCTCTCAAGAAGAGGTGCGCGAAAATTCTCAAAGAGTCAATGATTTTAAAAAAGCATCTATAAAAGGGTGGGAGTATGCTTTTGAAAATATAGAAGAAGCGGTTGATATAATTTATAAAAATTACAATGCAACAAACAAAACAAAAGAACATCTTCTGTTTGAAGCAAGCGAGCTAAAGAAATTAGCCTATGCAGATGGCGTGCCTCTTGGTACCATCAAAAAAAATAAAATGGAGAGAATTTTAGATATTTATAGAGTAATGGGATTGGTAGATTCAAATGTTGATTTGGAAAAACTTATATTTAGCACAAAAGCTGAGTCGCTAAACGAAGAAGAAGAGGGGTATTTAAAGCAAAAAGAAGAGATTCGTGTCTGTGTTCTCTCATCTATGTTGCCTCTTAGCGATATAGAACACGGCAAGTTTATCGGAATAGGCGCGGATATTTTAAGTTTGATGAAAGAGAGCATAAAAATCCCATATAAATTTGTAGAGGCAAAGAGTTTTGAAGAGCATATTCAAAACGCCATAGATAAAAAGTGTGATATTTTACCAATAGCGATAGAGTCTTCAAAAGAAGAAGATTTGAAATTTACCACGCCGTATCATTATGAACCGTTAGTTATAGTAACAAAAAAATCAGAAAATTATATAGCAGATTTTGATACTGTTTCAGATGAAGAGTTTGCAATTGTTAAAGGAAGCCCTTTTATAGAAAGTTTGAAAAATAAATACCCAAATATAAAGTTAAACTATGTAAATTCGCTAAAAGAGGGTTTTAGAGATATTGAAGAAGGAAAATATTATGGATATATAGATAACTTGGTAAGTGTCGCTTATGCTTTTAAAAATACACAAAATGGGCATCTTAAAATCTCTGAGAGATTTGATGACAGGGTGGGTTTTAGTTTTGGAGTTAGAGGTGACGATGAAATCCTGTTTAATATTTTTGAAAAGCTCTCTAAAAACATAAGACATCCGGCAATACATGATTTTTTTAATGAATGGGTGTCAATAAATTACACCAAGAGCGTAAGGTTTGAGCATTTAAAAGAGGTAATTTTTTTAGTATTGCTGATAGTTTTTATATTTTTTTACAGACAGCGCATATTGAAGAAAAAAAATGGTGAATTAGAGGTGCTAAAAGATAAACTGCTTGAGCTAAACCAAACGTTAGAATCAAAGATTATCGATGCAGTAGGTGAGATGCAAAAAAAAGATACATATATGCTTCATAAATCTCGTTTAACCCAAATGGGTGAGATGGTAAGCATGATAGCGCATCAGTGGAAGCAGCCGCTCAACGCAATATCAACACTTCAAATAGCAATGATAATGAGTATAGAGCTTGAAGAGTATAATTTATGTGATAAAAAAGAGAGAGAAGATTTTTTAAATTTTTTAAATGATAAGTTGAAAAAAATTGGGTTATATACTCAAAACTTAAGTCATATTATCTCAGATTTTAGTGATTTTTACAGACCAAACAAATATCAAGAAGATACTACTTTAAACAATCCGGTATTGCAAGGATATTGGCTGTTGGAAGATACTCTATCATCAGAAAATATAGATTTGTGTTTGGAGCTTGGCTCCAAAAGCAGAGTTATGCTCTTTAAAAATGAGTTTGTTCAGGTTGTTTTAAATATTATCAATAATGCAAAAGAGCAGTTTAAGGAAAAAAACATCAATGGTGCGCAGATTTTAATAAAAAGTTATGACAGAGACGATGTGGCAGTAATGGAGATAAGTGATAATGCGCTCGGTATAGACGAGAGTATAATAGATAAAATTTTTGACCCATATTTCTCTACAAAATTTGATAAAAACGGTACAGGGCTGGGTCTTCACATGTCAAAAAATATTATAGAGCAGCATTACAAAGGCAGATTATATGCCCAAAATATCGAAAATGGTGTGAAGTTTGTGATAGAAGTAGGCATACATAAGGAAGAGAATGAAAAATAGAGTAATAGTCGTAGGCGGCGGCGGAGCCGGGCTTGTAGCAGCCCTCAAAGCGCACGAAAGCGGCGCAGAAGTAGTTGTGATAACCAAAGAGTATCCTACAAGAAGTCAGACGTGTATGGCGCAAGGCGGCATTAATGCGGCTCTCTCCAATGTTGATGAGGACAGTGTTGAGCTGCATGTAGAGAACACTCTTAAATCCGCTCACGGATTGGCAAACGAGGATGCCGTGAAATTTTTGTGTCAGAGTGCTCCTGAAGCCGTTTTGTGGCTCGATAGCATCGGCGTGCCCTTTAGCAGGACAAAAGAGAATAAAATTGCCCAAAGAAAGCTTGGAGGCACTTCAGCTTCAAGGGCCTGCTACGCGCAGGATTATACAGGTCTTAAAATCCTTCATACGTTATACGACAGATGTTTGGCGGAGAATATTGAGATTTTAAACGAGAGATATCTTCTAGAATTTATAATATGCAGTGACAAAAAGAGGCCATATGTTAGCGGTGTTAGCATTTTAAATAAAAGAAGCGGCGAAGTTGAGATTTATGAAGCGCAAAGCGTTATAGTTGCTACTGGAGGCTACAGCAGAGTTTTTCACAAACATTCGACAAACTCGGTTGCCTCAAGCGGTGACGGAATTGCCGCTGCTGTTCGCGCTGGTGCAAGAGCTAGTGATATGGAGTTTATCCAGTTCCACCCGACTGCTCTTAAAAACTCATCTATTTTAATCTCTGAGAGTGCCAGAGGTGCTGGAGGGTATCTGATAAACTCAAAGGGCGAGAGGTTTACCAACGAGCTGGCTCCTCGCGACGAGGTTGCAAGGGCTATAAACGATGAGATTGAAAAAGGTGAGAATGTTTTTTTAGATATTCGTCATTTAGGAGCAGAGTTTATAGAAAACGAGCTGCCGCAAGAGGCTAAACTTGCAAAACTATATGAAAATATTGACCCTGTACATGAGCTGATACCCATCAAGCCATCAGCCCACTACACGATGGGCGGAATAGAGGTTGATGAAAACTCATCTACATGTATAGACGGGCTTTTTGCGGTCGGCGAGTGTGCAAACCACAGGGTTCACGGTGCAAACAGACTTGGAGGAAACTCGCTCCTTGAGTTGGTTGTTTTTGGTAATCTTGCCGGAGAGAGTGCTGCAAAGTATGCTATGAGCTTTGATAAAACCACAGAAATATGTGAACATAAAAATATCTTCCAAGAGCAGATTGCCGAGATAAAAAGATATACAAACGAGATAAATTTCTATGAAAAACAGAGGGATTTGGGTGAGCTTTTCTATCGACATGTAGGAATAAAAAGAGAAAAAAAATCGCTGGAGAGTGTTTTATGCAAGGTAAGAGAGATGAAAGCCTCATTGCCAAAAATGGGTGTCGGCGATAAAACAAAAGAGTATAACACAAACCTGATAGAGTTTTTGGAGTTTAAAAATATGCTTGAAATTAGTGAACTTATTTTAATCTCGGCAATCAGCAGGGATGAGAGCAGAGGCGCGCACTTTAGAGTGGATGCGCCAGAGACAGATAAAAAGTTTGAAGCCCACACAATCATAGACAGTGAAGGGGTACTCAGCTATGAAAATTAATATCAAAAGAGAGAGTATTGTAGAGTACGATATTGATGAAAGTAGTACGACTCTTTTAGAGCTTTTAAACAAGATAAAAACAGAGCTTGAACCGTCCCTTTCATACAGCAGCGGATGCAGAAGCAGTGTGTGCGGAAGCTGCGCTGTGAGGGTAAATGGCAGAGAGGTTTTGGCGTGTTCTTATCATGCAAAAGATGGAGACTTGATAGAGCCGCTTAAAAACAGCGAAGTAATCCGTGACTTGGTTGTCAACATGGACAAGGCTTACGGTTTTAATACAAAAGCAAAAGCGTGGCAGAGTTCAATAACCCAGAACATGTTGCTCTCGCACGAAGATGAGAAGAGAAATGAGCTTCAGAGTGACTGCATACTTTGCGGCTCATGTTATAGCGCTTGCCCCGTTTATGCTGTTAATGGCGAGTTTTTAGGACCGTTTTCGCTAACAAGGGTTTGGCGATATGTTAGTGACAAAAGAGAGTTGAATTCAAAAGAGAAGATAGACGTTATTCAAACAAACGGTGTTTGGGACTGCACGCTCTGCAATGAGTGTACCTTGGTCTGTCCGCAGGATATCTCAAGCAAAGCAGATATAGAAAAACTAAGAGCAAAAAGTTCGATGTTTGGCTATATGGACCCAAGTTTTGCCAACTTTGGCGGCGGTTTAAGCTTTTAAGTTGTTTTAGATTTTGTTTGTTATATAATCAAAAACTGTTAGTTTTAAAAAAAATATGGAGTGTTAGTAATGGCAAAAGAGTACTCATTTGATATAAGTGCAAAGATAGATATGCAGAGTTTTAAAAACGCTATAAATCTTGTCGATAAGGAAGTTGCAAATCGTTACGATTTTAAAGGGACTACTTACGAGATTGATTATAAAGAGAAAGATAAACTTTTAGTGTTAGTCGCATCAAGCGATAACAAACTGGATGCTTTAAAGGACATTGTTATAACAAAGCTTTTAAAACAAGATCTTAGTTCAAAAGTTTTAGAAGAGTTAAAAACAGAAAATTCTAGCGGAAACAATAGAAAAGTTACTTTTAAAATTGTTGATTATATCGACTCCAAAGAGTCTAAGAAGATAGTTGCAGAGATTAAAAATCTTAAACTTAAAGTTACAGCTCAAATAGAAGGTGACTCCATAAGAGTTAAGGGAGCAAAACTGGATGATTTGCAAAAAGTAATAGCAACAATTCGCGCTATGGAGTGGGAAGCACCACTAGTTTTTGAAAACATGAGATAAGGGAAAAACAGCGCATGGCAAAGTTAACTATTTCTGATGCAGCAGAACAGCTGGGTGTATCTAAAGAGGCTATTCATAACCGCATAAGAAGAGGCTCTTTGCAAAGCGTAGTAGAAAATGGAGTAAAACTCGTTGTTCTTAGCAAAGACGAGAGTGCTCAAATACCATCTAAAAAAATAAACAGCAAAACAACAACTCATAATTCTGATGATAGATACTACAAATTTTTAGAAGAGCAAAACGTAAAACTTCAGCATAAAGTAGAGACTCTTGAGGGTGAGACAAGAAGCCTTAGAGACCAGAAAGAGCAGATGCTCATAGAAGAGAGAATAAAAATTGAGAACATATATAAAGAGAAAGATGAACAGCTCAAAAACATAATAAACGCCATCTCATCAAAATTTATGTTAAATGCTCCGCAAGAAGCTTCCATGGGCATGGATGATGAGCCGTTCGAGGCAGAAATCCAAGTGAGAGAACCAAAAGAGAGCATTGAGAACCGCAGGCTGATATCTCTAAACAAGTACCTAAAGAGCAAAGATTTCTCAACGAAAAAAATTTCTAAAATAAAAGAGAAGTTCAAAGATAGCTCAAAAGAGGACCCCAGAATAGTTACAATAGGTAAAAAGTACTACATAGATTTGCAGAAGTATGATTATAGTGATTTTTCGCTATAAGGCTCAGTAGAGCTACACTTAAGGGTTTTATAGATAAAATTCCGTCTTTGAACATGGACAGATGGGAGAGTGGTTTAATCTACTACCTTGGAAAGGTAGCGTAGGGAAACTTACCGGGGGTTCGAATCCCCCTCTGTCCACCACGTTAACTAACCAAATCTATCCAATAAAATTTATAACTATATAGATATATCTTTACATATAGTAAGATATAATATGCCAAAAAGCAGTAGTGATGGAAGCAGAATTAATTATTAAATCTATTATGGGATTGATTGTGCTGTTAGCGCTATTAATTTTTTTACTATTTTTAGAGCCTGGCAAAGAAAAAAAAGCCAAAGAGAAGCCATCCGAAATTAAAGTAGTGATTGAAGAAGACAAGAGCGAACCAAAAAGTGAGCTGCCAAGCAAAGAGATGGATTTAAACTCTTTAGCAGGTATTATTAAAAATAGAAAATCAGACGTCCCAAAGCTTGCCTATGCTCTTGATTTAATTATAAAACATCATGGAAAGGTCCATAAAAAATTGGGAATTAGATCTCATCCAGATTTTGATATCTATATGGATATCCTTTTTACACTATGCAGACATCCCAATACAAACAAAGATTTGATAATAAACTTTGACAGGGAGCTTGAGAAGCTAAATCCAGAGTATAAACAGGAGATAAACGAAGCGATAACAAAAGGACTAAATTCCAGAGGAATTTAGAGCCTATTTTGCTTTCAACCTTACGATTTTCTCCTCTTTTAATATAGCATTTAAAACTTCCGTTACGCTCTTGCTTGCTTTTTCCGCATCTTTAAAATACGTTATGACATTCGTTGATTCCTCTGCACATGTACCATTGACAACACAATCTATTGCTTTTTTAATGTTTTCATGAACTTCTTTGTGCGGAGTGGTAAGCTTTGAGTAGCTCGACGTTTTACTGAAGTTTTCTTTGCCTGTCCCGCTGTGATACCATTGACCTAAACGGCACTCGGTGTCTGAGGCAAAATGACCGTCAACTTGATTTTTAAATACAGTCTTGTAGCCATTTGATTTAAATAACAGGTGATCAAGCTTAACAAGAGCCATAAATATCGCATTTGTAATGTTTTGGTTTTCTTCAACGATAATCCCAGAGCTCTCAAGAAGATTATGTATCTTCTCTTGAAGTGAGTTTACCTGTTCATTTGAGTCGGTTGAGAGTTTTTCCATCGATTTTGAGTGCTCATGCACCTCTTGCGTATTTTGTTTTAGGCTTTGAACAGTTATTTCTACTTCACTTGTTGCTTTTTGAGTTCTTTCGGCAAGTTTTCTAACCTCGTCTGCAACAACCGCAAACCCTCTGCCGTGCTCACCCGCACGTGCTGCTTCAATAGCCGCATTTAGGGCGAGAAGATTTGTTTGGTCGCTTATGTCCTTGATTAGGCTAATAACGCTTGAAATATTTTCAACATTCTTATTTAGGGTGCTAACTTGATCATATGTACTTGTTATATGTCCAAGCAGAGATACCATTGTCTGCATAAGAACATTTACATCAATGAGCGCATCATCTGCACTATGGTTGTTCGTTTCACTTCTTTTATGAATATCTTTTAGTTCATTTAAATTATTGCTCAAATCACCTTGCAGACCTGATAAATCTCTAAAACAGCTATCTGTCAAGTTATCAACAAGGGCTTTGATAAGCTCATTCATGGTGTGTTCACTATTTACATCTTTAACTTTTTTTTCAAGATCTAAAATTTTTGCATTTGCGCCATCGAGCTCATTTATTAAGGTTGCTATCTCTGTCTCTTTAATTTGTAGAGCATCAGCGAGTTTGTTGTTGTTAAAAAACATATAATAAGTCCAATCTTTTATTAATTTTTGTGTCTAATGGTACCCTTATGCTAGTAAAGATGCCTTTAAATATTCAGCATTTCCGTTACTTTTCCTTGAATAATATGAATACCCCTGCTTTTTAGTTTTTCTAATGTTTCTAAATCTGTGACACCGACGGCGATGAGAGAGATGCCTACGGTATCTGTTATGAGCCTTAGGGCAGATAGAGACTGATCGCTTTGGGTTAAAAAGTAGCTACTCTCACCTTTGATGTAAACAGGTCTTAAATCTTGCAGATATTGATAGTCATCACTATCGCCGATAAATTCAAATATACCAATGCTTATATTGTATTTTCTAAATAGCTCTATATACTCTCTGATTAGTTTTGAATCTTGGCGAACAAGTCTATCCGGCAGTTCAATAATTACCTTAAACGGCAGCAGCGCTGCATTTGCACGAAGAAGCTCGCTTATATTATGGTAAGTTTCTTTATTTTCTAAATATTCATGTGGAAGTCTAAGAGCATATGTTGAAGCGCTAAGAATCATACTTGAATTTCTAAAGAGCATATCAACAATTTTTTTATAGATGCTGTTGCTTAGACCGGATTGGATAGCTGGGGCCATAAACTGAGCATAGTTGTAAGAGCTGTTTTTATCAAGGGTTAGGTTTATGCTAAGGACATTGTGGGAGAGTTTTTTAGTTTTTGTGTCAATAACGTTCCATGATACAAAGGTAAATCTATCTTTTTCAATCGCCTTGTTAATAAGTAGTTTCCAAGCCTCTTTGCCCATAACCTCCACGGCATCTTCTGCTTTTTCCAAATGTATGCTTTCATGGTTAAATTTCGCCTGCGCAAGCGCGTTGTCTGACCTTGAGAGCAACTTTGTTATGTTGTCGCTGTATTTGTAACCATATAGCCCGATAGAGATAAATGTCTCTCTTGAATTAAGTTCAGCTAGATTAATAATCTTTTTACAAGAGAGCTGTATTTTTTTTGCCAGTTCTATTGCCTGCTCATTTGAGTAGTTAGGCAGAAGAAGCGAAAACTCCGTGCCGTTAATTCTAGCAACTATTGAGTCTTTGATACCCTTTGTGTTTTCCCTAAAAACATCCGCAATTTTTAGAAAAAGTTTATTTACGTTCTGTCTTCCAAGCTTTTCATTGGCTTCAATTACGCCGCTAAGAGAGATTAGCATATTTACCCCTCCCTCATAAGATGCGTCAGCTTTTAGATAAGCAGGAAGTCTGTCAATGAGATATTTGCGATTTCTAAGTTGCGTATCTTGGTCGATGTACTCCAGCTCTTTATGTGCTTTTAGCTCCTCATTTCCTTTGTCAAACATAGCTTTTACTTTTGAAACCATATTATTCATTCCAAGAACTACATCCGCCAACTCTTTTGTGTACGGAACCTTATTTTGAGTGATAAACTCGTTTCTTGTAATGGCAGCAGCTTGTTTTTGCACCTCTTTTAGCGGTTTTAAAATAGCATGCAGCAGCAGATTGAGGGTTACAAGTCCGACAAGCGCAATAATTGTAAAAGAGATAAGCAGATCAATCAAAATAGCGTAAAGCTGCTTATAGGCGTAGGTTGCATCACTCTGTACACTCAGTATCCCGACTTGACTCCAGCCGGCTGAAACATTTGCGTGCGCAATCGGCGCTTTTAGGTCTATTAACGACATAAACCATTTTGGAACAGCAGTTATATCGCTTTCTGTAACTCTGTCGTAAAGATTCTTTTTTTCAACATCAACAAGCATAATATGGCGGTAGTTTCCGCTGTCAAAGTTTGCATTTATCATGGTTGACATCATAGAGAGATCACCATTTGCGCTTCCAAGCGAAAGGCTAAGTGAAGTAGCCGTGTTCTTGGCATCTTCGTATAGTCTGTCTTGAACGCCTTTGTTTGCACTCTGAAAGTTTAGTATCAGTACCGTTGCCAATATGATGAGTAAAAATAGTGATAACATCAAAGCTATCTGTTTAAAGAGTGTCATATTTTTTTCCTTTGCATGTTGAGTTTTAACTCATCCCATTTTTTGTGAGATTTTTCATTGTTTTTATCTGCTTCATCGAGCATATCACCGTTAAAGTTATAGATTGGCGTTAAATCTTTTCTTTGTGATGCCGGAAATATTTTACGATTGTTGTTATCTAAAATAAGCGGCTCGCTTTTTGGCGTTTCAAAGTAGGTTAAAACCATGTGCGGTTCTTTAAAATTTGTAGAGCGGACATATGTAAAAAATAGTTTTTTATAATCAACCCCGAGGTGTTTGAGAGCAAAGTATTTGCTTATAACATAATCTTCGCAGTCTCCCTTGTCGTTGCCAAGGAATTCCCATGGAGTAGCCCAGTAATCATTTTTACCGTAAACTTTCATATCAGAAGCATATCTTACTTCATTAAAAAAATTATTTACCGCTTCTAATTTTTCCAAGTCGCCTTTGGTTTTTACAGAGTCTAGGGTTTCTTGAAGAAAGAAAAATCTTTTTTTTGCGAACACGCCATGCTTGTCGGTTATCTCATTTAGCAGAGATTTATCCACATACGGCTCATCAGTAAATAAGCTACATGAAAAGATTAGTGATAGTAATACAACTATTTTCAACTTAAACATTCGAAGATTATATCAAAAAATTTCTGATATTACTGCTGTCTTTTATTAAAACCTGATGTTCCATGTTTGTTATTGGTTGAGAAGCTATCGGCATACTGTTTTAAGTACACAGGAGTTGCTCGTCCTTTTAATTTCATCATATCATCAAGCATCTTTTTCGCTACCGTCTCTTTTGATATGTTTTTAACCTCGCAAAGATATCCAAATAGCAACTCACCAAGTCTTTGGAGTGAAATTTGCCATGTAGAGTCTGTCTGGGTGTAAATCCAAAGGCTAAACTCATAAAAGTTTTCAAATACGCTTCCGTCTTGCCAGATAAGTTTTACGCTCTCTTTGAAGTTGCCGCTGTTGTAAGTCAAATCCCAAAATCTTGAGAATCTTTTCATAACTCCTATCTCATGAAAGGAGAGTTGCGAAGTTTGCAAAACATCATAAGGCGGGATGTCGCTGTACACCATTCCGTGCTCTATGTCGTGGCGGTTTATGTATGTGCCTGAGAGTTTTTTTAGTATCCCTATCTGTATCTCACAGCCGCTAAGCGAGACTAGTTCGTCAAGATTGGCTCCGAAGCTCTTTAGAGATTCTCCCGGAAGACCAACTATCAAATCAAGATGCATGTGCGCTTTTGTCTCATTTTCTAAAAATTTTATGTTCTCTTTGATTTTGTCGAGTTTTAGCGGTCTTGAGATATTGTTTGCGATTTGCGGGTTAAGTGTTTGTATGCCGATTTCAAGCTGCAGCGCACCCTCTGGAAATTTTGCTATTTTGGTTTTTAATGATTCAGGAAAATGGTCCGGCACAACTTCGAAGTGGGCGAAATAGGGAGGTTTATCCTCATTGGTTGAGGGTGTTTTTTTTAAAAAGAAGTCAAGCAATACTTTTGCGGTTTTTATGTTGAGATTAAAAGTTCTGTCGATAAACTTGAAGTTTCTAGCACCTCGCTGCCAAAGAAGTTCAAACTCCTCTAAAAGCGTATCAAGGTCAAAGGAGCGCACCTTTTCATCCATAGAAGAGAGGCAAAACTCGCACTCAAATGGGCATCCGCGCGAAGCTTCAACGTATATATAGCGGTTTTTTATATCATCATCCGTGTAATATCTGTACGGAAGAGCTACGTTTTTAAGAGAGGGCATGTTCATTTTAATGATTCGCTCTTTTGGTGCACCGCCGGCTAAAATATTTTTGCACAGCTCGTAAAGGGCCAAATCTCCCTCGCCCTGAATTATAAAATCTGCGCTATCTAAATTAACCCTGAAAGGCTCATGGGAGACCTCTGGACCGCCTAGAATAATCTTTGTGCTGGGGGAGACTTTCTTTAGTATATGTATAAGTTCATAAACCACCGAGACATTCCATATATAGACGCCAATTCCTATGATTTGAGGCTTGTTTATGAGCAGTTTTTGCGCGATGGTTTGCGGGGCATCGTTTATGCTAAACTCTAAAATTTCGGCACTCTCTTGTAGTTCATGCAGATTTGCATAGAGATATCTAAGTGCAATTGAGGTGTGAGTAAATCTTGAGTTTAGCGTAGTCAGGATGATTTTTTTCATAAGGGAAGTTTAGCATAATTATCCGAGCCAAAAAGGGGGAATGGCTGGATAACTA
The DNA here is from genome assembly GCA_030654155.1 of Sulfurimonas sp. Classification (GTDB taxonomy): domain Bacteria; phylum Campylobacterota; class Campylobacteria; order Campylobacterales; family Sulfurimonadaceae; genus Sulfurimonas. Next base: position 15,987 of record JAURYA010000101.1, read on the forward strand.
AAATAATTTATAGGTAATATTATCTCTATTATGAAAGGGGTTGAACATAATCGAGATTTAGTATTGTATTAATTATAAGTTAATAACAGGTAAATAATTTAAAATTCTTTTGTCTCTTTAACTGATGTTACGCACTAAAACGAACGCGTCCGTTTTAGTGGCAGGGACAAATGTCCCTACAACCCCCTAAAGCTACGAAAAACTTTGTTTTTCGAGATTACAAGGCGTTTTACGCACTTTAAAAAGCGCGTAAGGTCAGTCTTTAAGATATAATTCTGTATGTCAATTTTATTAGCAATTTTTTATTTTTTTTATTTCTCAATTATTGGTGTTTATATAATATTTCTGCCAAAAGTTTTATCTATGGTTGGATATTCGGCCAGCGATATAGGCATTATATTTGCGGCGGCTCCCCTAGTACGCTTTTTAGTACCTTTTGCCTTTATAAAAGGGCTTAAAATCAATGTACGCAGTTTCAATATATCTCTTTTGATAATGTGTTTAAGTGCCCTCTCTTTTTACTTTTCTCTGGATAGTTTTTATAAACTACTTTTTTCAAATATCAGTTTGGGAGTAGGACTTAGCATCGTGCTTCCGTATGTTGAATTGATTTCTTTGAAGTATCTCGGCAAAGAGAGATACGGAAAAATAAGACTATTTGGCTCGGTCGGTTTTATTTTAGTGGCTTTGGTTTTAGTAAAATTTCTAAGTTCGGCAGATGTCGCACTTATGTATCTTCTTGTTTTAACATTTGTTACAGCAGCAGCAGGATTCATAATAGCAAAAAAAGCAGATGCGTTTATGGATAAGAGTGAAGACGCTACAAATGACATAAATGTTTTAAAAGATTGGCGATTGTGGGTCGGGCTTACCCTTATGCAGGTTAGTTTTGGCCCTTTTTATAACTTTTTTACCATTTACACTACCGACCATGGAGTTAGTTTAGATATAGCAATTTACCTTTGGAGCTTTGGTGTTATTGTTGAGATTTTTATGCTCTACTTTCAAGGCGCACTCCTTCGCAGAAATCTTCTTTTAATACTTCAGGCTACTACTTTTATAACAGCATTCAGATGGTTTTTGCTCTTTTTATTTCCAGACAATATAACTATTTTGTTTTTCTCACAAGCTCTTCATGCTCTGAGTTTTGCGTTATTTCACTCGGCTGCCATCAGCTATCTCTTCTATCTATATAAGCATAAATCTTTAGCACAGCAGTTTTTTTCCGGAATAACTTATGGGTTTGGAGCATTTTTGGGAGCACTAATTGCAGGGTATGTATATGAGTTCTATCCAAGCTATCTATTTTTAAGTGCGACTCTAATCGCACTTATTGCAACTTGGTTTTTATATATTTGGGGAATGAATCTAAAAAGAATTAATAATCAGCAATTAGGTTAAATGAAAAAGTTTTATCTGTTGAATTTTTCCAAAAGAGAGCCGGTTTGTTTGTGTAGTCAACTTGATATGATACACCTGCCGAAAATATAGCCGATAATTTTGTAGTAAAAGCTGTTTTTGAATAGAAAAAATAGTTTTCAATATCAGAAAACTCTGATCTATAACTTAGCGTTTGATGAAATTTTAGATTTTCCAATACCTGCATATTGTAAACACCTTTTAGCCTGTATGCCGGGTATGCTCTGTCAACACCGCCAAAAATCTTATCTTTAGCGTATAAAAGATTTCCATTAACAGTCAAATCATGAAAATCTTTTTTTATTACTATATATTTAGCACCGGGACCCGTATAGAATTGATAATCAAAGCCGGAAAATTTATCATCTTTATAACCGAGTAGGTAGTTAAGCGACAATCTCTCTGACAATTTATAGTCATAAACAAGTTCACCTAAAAATCTATTTCTGTTCTCTGTGCCATTGTCAGTTCCATACTGCATAAGCATCAATATTTCAAGTGAGTGAAGATCCCAGCTATTGGTTATTTTTGCATCAGCATTAAATGATTCGGTATTGCTGTTTCCCGAGTTTGAAATATATCCGATTTCAGCGCGGGCATTAAACAGATACTCCTCCACCGGCAAATTTCCTTCAAGCTGTTTTAAATTTTCATTTAATTTCTTGATTTTTGTTTTTATATCTTTTATCTCATCTTTAATTTCCACCTCAGATGCCGCCATGCAATAGGTGGCAATAAGTAGAGCAAGTGCTATTTTATACATTTTTAATCCTTTTTTGTCTGTACATATATTTGTGGCGAAGAGATCAATATACCTTTTTCATCAAATGCAAATTTTGCTTTTTCTAGCATATCAAAGCGAACATCCCAATACATTTCAGTTTTCACCCATGCGCGCAAAACCAGATTAACGGTGCGTTCGCCAAGCTCATCAACTGCCATAAATGGTGCAGGCTCAGCTAGAACTCTGCTGTCGCTTTGCATAATCTGCATAAGTGTATCTTTTGCCAATTTTAAGTCATTTTCATAACCTATT
>JAURYA010000106.1 GCA_030654155.1 Sulfurimonas sp.
AAGCACACAGATGAACTCTAACTCAGAAGAGATTCAAGAGCTATCAAACAGCGCAACAGATGTTGAGAGAAAAATCAATGAAAGTGTCGCTATTGTAAAAGATGCCGTAAAAGCAAGTGATAAAACTGTAAGCGACTTTGAAAAGACTGGAAGAGATGTAGAGTTTATCGTCTCACAGGTTACTCAGATAAACGAAATATCTTCCAAAAATGCAAGAAACGTTGAAGAGATTGCGGCGGCGGCAGAGCATCTCAACTCCATGACGGATGAGCTCCATGCAAAGTTGGAGACTTTTAGGACTTAGGCTTTAGTTTTCTTCTTCAACAAAAATAGCGTCAAGCAGTCCATCTACAAACTCATATTTGTCAAACGGTGTCAGATTTTCAGGCTGTTCGCCTGTCCCCACATAAAGTATAGGCAGTCTGAGCGCATAAGCGATACTGAAAATACTGCCGCCTTTTGCTGTTCCGTCTAGCTTAGTGATGATAATGCCGTCAATTCCTATCATCTCATTAAAGGCTTTTGCTTGAGCTATCGCAGAGTTGCCTTGTGTACCATCTATAATTAGTATAGTTCTGTGAGGTGCACCGCTATGAGCTTTGTCACAAATTCTATGAATTTTTTTAAGCTCATTCGCCAGATTTGTTTGGGTATGAAGTCTTCCTGCCGTGTCAATAATAACGTTGTCAAAACCTTTTGATTTTGCAGAATCAATTGTGTCATAGGCAACAGCAGAACTGTCATGCCCCTGTTTTGAAGCTATTATCGGAATATCTAGTTTTTTTGCCCAAAGACTCAGTTGCTCTATTGCAGCAGCGCGAAAAGTATCACCGGCACCGAGAATGACTTTTTTACCCTCATTTTTATAGCGGGCTGCAAGTTTTGAGATTGTAGTTGTTTTTCCTGCACCGTTTACTCCGACTATCAGCTCAACAAACGGAGCACTAAACTCAGGCTCTTTGTATGTCGTATCGGCAAGTGTAGCGAGCAGTTTTGAGCGAAGAATATCGCGGGTTACTTTGCTTTGGTATATCTCATTTAAAATTATCTCTACAAGTGCATACTCGACATCAGCTTCTAGTAGAATAGTTTCAATTTCATCTTTTGAAAATGATATTTTCTTTTTTGGAACTACTGATTTTATGGCCTCAGCAGTTTTGCTAAGAGATTTTTTAATAAATCCAAACATTAGTTACCTAAAGCGTTTCTAATATCACTATCTATAAACTCTTCTTCTGTTGCGCCAACGTAATGGTTGATTAATTTTCCGTTTTTGTACATTGCCATAGTAGGAATAGGGAATCTCTCTCCCAGTTTCAACTCTTTTACAATCGCATTGCTTAGGTGGCGATTTTGTTCCGAGTTAACTAAAATATATTTAGCACCGTATGTAGTTGCAAACTCTTTAAGTTGTTCATCTAAGATGTTTTCTTCAATTGTTATACCAATGATAATAAGTTTATCTTTGTACTTCTCTTTAAGGGAGCTTAGATGCGGTGCTGCTGCACGGCAAGGCGGACACCAAGTTGCAAAAATATCAAAAATTACTATTTTATCCTCTGCGCCATCAAGCACAAAACCATTGGCAACTTTTTTTACGACATACTCTTTTTTGTCAAGAGCACTCAATTTGTACTCCTCTGTTGATATCATATCATTGCCGTTTGATTTATCGGAACAACCTTGAAATAGAAGTGTTGAGAGTATAGATAGAAGAAAAATAGATTTTTTAAACATTTGCTTACCTTGTTTTCTGTTTTTGGAGTAAAATTATCGAAATTATAGCCATAAAGATTTTATATGCCTCTTACAAAAGCAATTTTCAGACAAAATTGTCTAGAAAAAATTAAAAATAGTCCAAAACATAACCGTGTATATAAAAATGCTAAGATAAATTTTAAGTTATTAAAAGAGCTGAAAAAATTTAAAAATAAAAAAATACTTTTTTACACTTCCCTTCCTTTCGAGGCAAATACGGCAAAATCAATCAAAATTATGAGAAGAAAATATGATATTTTTGTGCCGTTTATGGAAGGCGAAAGTTTTAAGATGGTACCATTTAGATTACCGCTTAAGAAAAAAAAATTTGGTATTTATGAAGCGGGAAACAGTTTAAGAAAAATTAAAAAAATAGATGTGGCCATAGTACCAGTTGTCGGTGTAGATGGAAATTTACAAAGAGTTGGTTTTGGAAAAGGGATGTATGATCGTTTCTTTGCAAAGTTAAAAAAGAGACCGTACACGATTTTTATACAATCAGAATTTTGTTATACAAAAGAGCTCATTTGTGATGATTATGACATTACATGTGATTTGATAATTACACCAAATATTAAAGTACAAAATAAAAATATGGCTATAAACAGGAAATAAGATGTTAAATGAGATACTAATCGGCGGCTCCATAGCCTCCGTTAGTGGGCTTGTTGGATTTTTCATCTCTAAAAAAATAACTAATGCTAATTTTGATATATATGTCGAAAAAGCTAAAGCTCAAGCCGGTGCAATTGAAAATGAAGCACAGATGCTTTTGTATAAAGCTAATATTAAATCTCAAGAGATAGAGCTAGAAGCTACAAAGTTGTATGAAAATGCAAAAGAGAGAGCTAAAGCAGACCTTAGTCAAAGAGAAGACGATATTATAAAAAAAGAGCAGAGCTTTAAACGCTATAAACAAAATGAAGATAGAAGACTTCAAGATGAAGTAGCTACTCTAAAAGCTAGACAAGTTGATTTAAAAAGAAATGAAAAATCTCTAAACTCACTGAAAAAAAGATATGAAGAGAAGATAGATGAAGCACTAAATGCTATTGAGCATTGTGCGGGCATGACAAAAGATGAGGCTAAGAGAGTTCTGCTTGAAAAAGTAGAGGAGAAGTCGCGCGCTGAGATAGCACATGTCGTCAGACGTTATGAAAACGAGGCAAAAACCGAAGCTAAGAAAAAGGCAAACTATATTTTGGCTCAGGCAACAAGCCGTTTTGCCGGAGAGTTTGCCGCGGAGCGACTTACAAATTTAGTTCATCTCTTTGATGATGAATTAAAAGGTCGCATAATCGGCAAAGAGGGTAGAAATATTAAAACCCTTGAGAATCTTTTGGGTGTAGATATTATAATCGATGACACTCCAAATACGATTTTGGTAAGCAGTTTTAACCTTTACAGGCGTGCTATTGCGACAAAAACTTTAGAGTTGCTGATACAAGACGGTCGTATTCAGCCTGCGCGTATCGAAGAGATTTACAATAAAGTTTGCGAAGAGTTTGAAGCTAACATTTTGACTGAGGGTGAAGATATAGTAATAAATCTTGATATCGGCGTTATGCATCCTGAGCTTGTTAAGCTAATAGGTAAACTCCGATATCGTGCAAGTTATGGGCAAAATGCTCTCGCACATACACTTGAAGTCGCTTATTTGGCAGGAATTATGACTGCTGAGATGGGCGGAGACGTAAGACTTGCAAAAAGAGCCGGACTTTTGCATGACATCGGTAAAGCGCTGACACATGAACATGAGGGAAGCCACGTCGATTTGGGCGTACAAATTTGTAATCGTTATAATGAACATAGTGTGGTTATAAACGCTATCTATGCTCATCACGGGCACGAGGAGATTAACTCTATAGAATGTGGTGCAGTTTGTGCCGCAGATGCGCTCTCAGCTGCCAGACCAGGAGCTAGACGCGAGGTGCTTGAGAGTTTCTTAAAAAGAGTTACGGCAATAGAAGAGATAGCGTCCGAGCATACGGGCGTTAAACAGGCTTATGCAATTAACGCAGGTCGAGAGGTCAGAGTAATCGTAAATGCATCTCTTGTAAATGACGATGAATCTATTTTGATGGCTAAAGAGATAGCTAAAGAGATAGAGGAGAAAGTTCAATA
>JAURYA010000124.1 GCA_030654155.1 Sulfurimonas sp.
GGAAGCTAAAGGAGGGGCGCGGTTTTGGTTGGAGTTCGTTTTGACATGTAGATATGAGATTGGGTTGTTTTGTAAAATTTTTTCAAAGTGAGAAATTTCAATATTTGATACAAGCTGAACGGCATCGGCAGAGACTAGATTGTGATTAACTGTACATACCAAACATGTTGAGCTGTCATTATGTTGAATATGCTCTACTTCATGGATGGCGGCAAAGCTGGTAACAATTGCAAAGAGTATCGAGAGCAGTACGTTTAGTTTCATGGGTGAAATTTTATCATAATTTATATAATTATTTTGATTGGGTATGCTTAAATTAAGCTAGTTAAAACTATTATAATGCCTATATAGCGCTCAGGAGTCATTTATGTTTCATACTAAAAGCGTAGAGGATACCCTGCGGGATTTGGATTGCAGTACCGAGGGACTCAGCAGTAAAGAGGCCTCCTCCCGCATAGAGCAATACGGCAAAAATGTTTTGGCTGAGGCGAAGAAGCGCACCCTGCTGATTATATTTATTGAGCAGTTCAAGAGCCCTGTTATCTACGTTTTGCTTATTGCTGCCGTTATTTCAGTAATCATTAAAGAGTACGGTGATGCCGGATTTATAATGGCGGCACTTCTTTTAAATGCTGTGGTAGGAACGTATCAGGAGTATATTGCAGGTGAGAGGGCTGATGCTCTAAAGAGAGTAATAAAGACTTTTGTCAATGTTTTAAGAGATGGAAATCGGGTTGAGATACCCAGCGAAGATATTACTCTTGGGGATATTGTTTTTTTTGAATCAGGTGTTAAAGTTCCATCAGATATACGTCTTATTGAGACAATTGAGCTTCAGGTAAACGAGTCGCTTCTTACGGGAGAATCACTTGAAGTGGGTAAAAATTCTGCTTATATATCAGCCAATGCAGATGAGCCTATCGGAGAGAGACAAAATATGCTCTACGGCGGCTCTCTGGTTACAAAAGGTAGGGCAATCGGTGTTGTAACTGCGGTAGCCGCTCAGACGGAGGTCGGTAAAATTGCCTCTCTTCTTGCTTTAAAAAAGGTGTCAAAACCGCCATTGATGCTTCGAATGGAGGAATTTTCAATAAATATCTCCAAGATAATCGGCGGGGTTGCGATACTGATAATTATGCTTGGCATCTATCAGGATTTTCCGCTAAAAGATATATTTTTTCTGACAGTTGTAGTTGCTATATCTGCCATTCCAGAGGGGCTTCCAGTAGCTATTACGGTTGCGCTCAGCATGGCGAGTGCCGCAATGAGCAGACGAAATGTCATAGTGCGGCGGCTCTCAGCCATTGAGGGGTTAGGCTCGTGCACCCTTATCGCAAGCGATAAAACGGGGACTATGACTCAAAATCGTTTAAGCGTTGAGTATTTTGTAACGCCTGAGAAAACATACAATTCAAATGAGTATATAAATAAACATCTGCTTCTTGGCGCAAGGCTGTGTAATGAATCGACCTCTCATATAGAGGATGGCGAGTTGATTTTTATAGGTGATCAGGTAGATATTGCTCTTGCCAGATATGCTCTTGCACTTGATGAAGAACTCTTTAAAAAGCATGACAAACGAAGAGCAATCAACGCCCTGCCGTATGAACCCATCAACAAGTATTCGGCAATGAGCTATGAGATTGACTCTCAAAAGATACATTTTATAAAAGGCTCCCCAGAGATAATACTCAATATGTGCTCGCTGGACGAGGATAACGCCGGACATATTTTAAAACAGGTGGATGAGTGGGCAGCCAAAGGGTTTAGAAATATTGCTTTGGCATATAAAGTGAGTGATGAGGAAGGCATCGCAAAAGATGGGTACACATATATCGGATTTGCTGCCATCACCGACCCGCTCCGCGATGGAGTAAAAGAGGCTGCAAGAAGAGCCGAAGAGGCTGGAATCAGGGTTGTGATGGTAACCGGAGATCATCCAAATACAGCATTTTTTATTGCAAAAGAGTTGGGTATTGCAGCAAGCAGGGATGAGATAATTGACGGAGTGGAGATTTCCCATTGGATAGGAAGGGGCGCTCATAAAGAGGAGATTGCCCAAAAGAGAGTTTTTGCTAGAGTTTCTCCAGAGCAAAAACAGCTTATTGTAAAAACATTTCAAGATCTCGGTCATTTTGTGGCAGTCACGGGAGACGGTGTGAATGATGCGCCGGCACTTAAATTTGCCAACATCGGCATAGCTATGGGAAAGAGCGGCACAGACGTTGCGCGTGAATCAAGTGATTTGATTTTGACCGATGACTCTTTTAGCTCTATTATCAACGGTGTAGAAGAGGGGCGGGTAGCGTATGACAATATACGCAAAGTTATTCATCTTCTGATATCTACAGGATTGGCGGAGATAATTCTTGTTTTGCTCTCAATGCTCTTTTTCCTTCCAATCCCTCTTCTGCCGGTACAGCTTTTATGGTTAAATCTGGTTTCTAACGGCGTTCAAGATATGGCACTTGCTGCGGAAAAAGCCGAACCGGAAGTGTTGAAGCGTAAACCGCGCGACCCAAAAGAGCCTGTATTTAATAAAATTATGATGAGCAGAGTGGTTGTCGGAGGTCTTTATATGGGTATATCGGCATTTGCTCTTTTTTATACCCTGCTTGAGTTTGGTTACCAAGAGGATGTGGCAAGAAATCTTACGCTGCTTCTGATGGTATTGTTTGAAAATGTACATGTATTTAATTCGCGCAGTGAAAATAACTCTATTTTTAAAATTAACCACGCTAAAAACAGGTTTTTATGGATATCGGTGTTAGCTTCGCAGGGCATACATATTATATCGATGTATAACCCATTTATGCAGTCGCTGCTCAGCATTGAGCCGGTAAGCTTGGAGATGTGGAGTACACTTCTTCTAATCGCTCTTGTGCTCAGCCTTGTTATGGAGGCGGAGAAGTTTTTTAGAAAAAAATTATATCCTAAACTCTAGAGCAGAGTGCTCTCCAAATCACTCACAACTTTATGCATCTTAAAAAGAGAGTCTGGGTTTAGTGAGATTGAGTCAATCCCGTTTTGAACTAAAAACTCCGTAATCTCTGGGTAGTCTGATGGTGCTTGACCGCAGATGCCAATGTATTTGCCTCTCTCTTTGCACGCTTTTATGGCCATTTGAAGCATTCTCTTTACCGCTTCGTTTCTCTCATCAAATATATGGGCGATTTTTGCACTTTCCCTGTCAACTCCTAAAGTCAGCTGTGTCAGGTCGTTTGAGCCGATAGAGTAGCCGTCAAAAACCTCTAAAAATTTATCGGCAAGTATCACATTTGCGGGAATTTCGCACATTGCATATACTTCAAGTCCCTCATTTGCTTGAATCAGCCCTTGTTTGTTCATAATCTCTATGACTTTTTTGCCTTCTTCGGGTGTGCGAACGAACGGAATCATTATTTTGATGTTGCTAAGCCCCATCTCTTCACGCACTCTCTTTAGCGCCGCACACTCCCATTCGAAAGCCTCACGGTAACTCTCATCATAGTAGCGGCTTGCCCCTCGAAAGCCTATCATCGGGTTCTCCTCCTCTGCTTCATATAGAAGTCCGCCGAGCATATTGCGGTACTCGTTGCTTTTAAAGTCGCTTGTTCTGATAATGACGGGTTTTGGATAAAAAGCCGCCGCAATCATCCCTATTCCTTCGCTTAGTTTATGGACAAAAAACTCTTTTGTATCAATGTAAGGTGTCATAAAAGAGCGTATCTCATCCTCATCTTTGACGCTTTTTCCTTTGTACATGTCAACAAGTGCCATCGGATGAGCGGCTATGGAGTTGTTCATTATAAACTCCATTCTGGCAAGCCCCACGCCGTCGTTTGGCATCTTTGCAAAGTTGAATGCTTCAGCAGGATTTCCGACATTTACAAAGAGTTTTGTTTTGGTCGGTTTGAGCTCTTTTATATCTACGGTCTTTACAAAGTATGGAATCTCTCCATCGTAGATATACCCCTCATCGCCTTGCGCACAGCTTACGGTTACCCTTTGGGCATCTTTTAAAACCATAGTCGCATCGCCGCATCCAACAACCGCGGGAACGCCTATTTCACGTGCAACTATGGCAGCATGACATGTTCTGCTTCCGCGGTTTGTCACAACGGCGGAAGCTTTTTTCATGATAGGTTCCCAGTCTGGATTTGTCGTATCCGCCACCAAGATGTCGCCCTCGTTAAATCGCGCAAACTCCGTCGTATCATTTATAATGGTTACCTTGCCGGAGCCGATTTTATCTCCCACTGCCCGCCCCGATGTTAAAATTTTTGCACCCTTTGCGCTCTCAAGCGAGTAGTGCTCTATGGAGATGCTCTGGTCTAGTTTGCTCATGACCGTCTCAGGTCTTGCCTGAACGATGTATAGCTTGGAGTCATTCCCGTCTTTTGCCCATTCGATATCCATCGGACGTCCGTAATGCTCCTCTATTATCACAGCCTGTTTTGCAAGTGCTATCGCTTCATTATCGCTTATGGAGAAACTTTTTTGCTCCTCTTGGCTTGTTTTGACATTGAGGGTATGTACATTTTCGCTGTATAGCATCTTCTCTTTTTTGCTTCCCAAAGAGCGTTTTAAAATCGTGTTAATTCCATTTTTTAGAGTCGGTTTGAATATGAAAAATTCATCGGCATTTACCCGTCCGCTTACTACATTCTCACCCAAACCCCAGATGGAGTTTATGAGTATTAGATTTTCAGAGCCGCTCTCAGTGTCAATGGTAAACATAATCCCGCTTGAAGAGATGTCGCTTCGCACCATTTTCTGCACGCCTACAGAGAGAGCAACTTTGAAATGCTCAAATCCGCGGCTTGTTCGGTAGCTGATAGCTCTGTCGGTAAAGAGTGAAGCAAAGCACTTTTTAACGCTTAGCAGAAGTGACTCTGGAGTGTTGATATTTAAAAAAGTCTCCTGCTGTCCCGCAAAAGAGGCATCAGGCAAATCTTCTGCCGTTCCTGAAGAGCGCACTGCTACGTCAACTGCATCCGTCTTATATTCGTCACAGAGAGTTTTGTATGCCTCAAGCAGTTCATCTACAAGTACTTTTGGAAGGTGTGAGTTTAAGATAAGAGTACGGACTTGAAGTCCGCGCTTTTGAAGATTGAGGGTGTCGCTAATATTTAAATCATGTAAGATATCAGCTATCTTCTCTTTTATGTTGTTCTCTTGTAAAAGAAGCCAGTAGGCATCACTGGTGGTCGCAAACCCATTAGGAATATTTACACCTTTTGGAGTGAGTTTTTGGTACATCTCCCCGAGTGAAGCGTTTTTGCCGCCGACAGTTGGCACATCATTAATGTTTAGTTCATCGAAAAATCGTATGTATTTCATAAGGTTGCCTTTTAGCTAAAAATAGCCTATATCTTAGCATAAATTGATAATTTTTTTACATGTTAGAATTTCATTAAAAGCCAAATTTGGATAGAATGTAGCTATTTTTAAAAACATGAACATTAAATAATTATAGGATTTAAACTAGATGAAAATAGCAATAGCGGGGACTGGATATGTCGGACTAAGCAACGGCATACTTCTATCTCAACATAACGAAGTGGTCGCTCTTGACATTATCCCTGAAAAAGTGGAGATGTTAAACAAAAAAATCTCTCCAATCGAAGACAAAGAGATAGAAGAGTTTCTTTTAAGAGATGACCTTAATTTTCGTGCAACGCTGGATAAAAAAGAGGCTTACACGGGGGCTGACTATATCATCATTGCAACTCCGACTGATTATGACTCGCAGACAAACTATTTCAATACAAAAAGCATAGAGTATGTAATTGCCGATGTTTTAAGTATAAATCCAAATGCCGTGATGGTTATAAAATCAACTATTCCTGTTGGCTATGTCAAGAGCCTAAAAGAGAAGTTTAGGACGGATAATATTATCTTCTCCCCTGAGTTTTTAAGAGAGGGTTTGGCACTGCATGACAATCTCTACCCAAGCAGAATAATCGTAGGAGAGAGGAGCAAAAGAGCAGAAATTTTTGCAAATCTTTTAGCCGATGGTGCCATTAAAAAAGATATACCAATTCTTTTTACCGACTCAACTGAAGCGGAGGCGATAAAACTTTTTGCAAATACCTATCTTGCCATGAGAGTTGCATATTTTAACGAACTTGACTCTTACGCGCAGACGCACGGACTAGATACAAAGCAGATCATAGAGGGTGTCGGACTTGACCCGCGCATAGGCTCGCACTATAACAATCCATCGTTCGGATATGGCGGATACTGTTTGCCAAAAGATACAAAACAGCTTCTTGCAAACTATGCTCAAGTGCCATCAAATTTGATAGAAGCGATTGTAAAATCAAACTCAACAAGAAAAGATTTCATAGCCGATAGTATCTTGGCAAAAAAGCCAAAAATTGTCGGAGTTTACAGACTTGTTATGAAAACAGGCTCGGATAATTTTAGAAGCTCTGCTATTCAGGGGATTATGAAGCGTATAAAAGCAAAGGGGATAGAGGTTGTCATCTATGAACCTGCGTGCCATGAGGATAACTTTTTCAACTCACGAGTCATAAAAGATTTAGATGAGTTTAAAAAGATAAGCGATGTCATAGTGGCAAACAGACTTAGTGATAGCATTATGGATGTAAAAGAGAAAGTTTACACCAGAGATATTTTTAATAGCGATAGTTAGGAGGATTTGATTTGAAGATACTAGTAACAGGCACAGCCGGCTTCATTGGTTACCACTTGGCAAAAAAATTGTTAGAGCGTGGCGATGAGGTAGTAGGATTAGACAATATTAACGACTACTATGATGTAAATCTAAAATATGCAAGATTGGCAGAGCTTGGGATAGACTGCCACGCTTCGCTCGCAGTGACAAATGAGTGTCATGGCGATCATGGTGCAATTTCTGAGACTGCCACGTCGCAAGCTCCTCGCAGTGAGTGTCATGGCGAGCGTAGCGCGGCAATCTTATCCTCAAAATTCCCAAAACATAAATTTATCAAAGCTAGTCTTGAGGATACAAATAGCATAAACAACATATTTGAAACAGAGAAGTTCGATGCAGTATGTAACCTCGCCGCTCAGGCTGGTGTGAGGTACTCTATAGAAAATCCGCACGCTTACATCCAAAGCAATGTAGTGGGATTTTTAAATATTTTGGAGGCTTGTAGAAACTTTGGCGTAAAAAATCTCTCTTATGCAAGTAGCTCAAGCGTTTATGGACTTAACAAATCACAGCCTTTTAAGACAAGTGACCATACAGACCATCCGATAAGCCTCTACGCGGCAACTAAAAAATCAAATGAGATGATGGCACACTCTTACTCTCATCTTTACGGTATCCAAGCAACAGGACTGAGATTTTTTACCGTTTATGGCGAGTGGGGAAGACCGGATATGGCACCGATGCTTTTTGCCGATGCGATTTTAAACGACAGAGCCATAAAAGTATTTAACCACGGCAACATGAGCAGGGATTTTACCTACATAGACGATATAGTAGACGGCATTATAAAAGTTATAGACAATCCGGCAACTGCTGTCATTGCGAGCGATTTTGCCATTTCATGTGAGGATAGACTGCCGCGCTCCGCTCGCAGTGACGAGAATTTTGCCATTGCGAGTGATTCTTCTGTCATTGCGAGTGATTCTTCTGTCATTGCGAGCGAAGCGTGGCAATCTAAAAACCTTCCAGCCGACCGCTCAACCGCACCTTACAGAATCTACAACATAGGAAATAACTCTCCAATTCAGCTTTTAGACTTTATAAAAACACTCGAAATTTCACTGGGCAAAGAGGCGAAGAAAAACTTTATGGAGATGCAAGACGGCGATGTGGTCTCTACTTATGCAGATGTGACAGACCTCATTAATGATTTTGGCTATAAACCAGAAACTTCTTTAGAAGTCGGAGTTGGGAAGTTTGTGAAGTGGTATAAAAGTTTTTATGGAAATAGCAAATGATAAAAATATGCATTATAGGTCTTGGATATGTCGGGTTACCGCTAGCTCATGCGTTTAGTGAAAAATACAAAGTAGCGGGTTTTGATGTAAACAGAGCCAGAGTGGATGAACTAAATAGTGGGTTTGATAGAACACAAGAGTTAACAAATGAACAAGTAAAAGAGTCGTTAAAAAATGGCATGAAGTTTACTTTGGACATAGAAGAGATAAAAGATAGTAATATTTATATAGTTACAGTTCCAACACCCATAGACAACAGCAACGAACCGGATCTTACTCCAATAATAAAATCAACACAGACTGTAGGCAGCGTACTTAAAAAAGGCGACATTGTTATCTATGAATCGACTGTTTATCCTGGAGTTACGGAAGAGGTTTGTGTGCCCATACTTGAAGAATTCAGTGGTTTAAAATTTAATGAAACATTTTTTTGCGGTTATAGTCCTGAGCGCATAAATCCCGGCGACAAAGAGCATACGGTAACAAAAATACTTAAAATTACATCCGGCAGCACCCCTGAGATAGCAAGAAAAGTAGATGAGCTTTACAAATCTATCATCACGGCAGGAACATATTTGGCACCTACAATCAAAGTTGCAGAGGCTGCCAAAGTGATAGAAAATACTCAAAGAGATGTAAATATAGCTCTTATGAATGAACTAGCTATGATGTTTGACCTTATGGGCATAAACACTCACGATGTCATAGAAGCAGCAGCTACAAAATGGAATTTTATCAAATTAAAACCAGGTTTGGTTGGCGGGCACTGTATAGGCGTTGATCCTTACTATCTTACTCATAAAGCTCAAAGTGTCGGATATATGCCAAATTTAATTCTTGGCGCCAGACAAATTAATAACGGTATGAGTAAAATAATTGCAAGCAAAGTTATTAAGTATATGGTCAAAAACGACAAAAAATTAAAAGGCGCAAATATCTTGGTAATGGGCGTTACCTTTAAAGAAAATTGTCCGGACATGAGGAATTCGAAGGTGCTTGACATCATTAAAGAACTTCAAGAGTTTGAGTGCAGTGTTGAAGTGTATGACTACTGGGTGGATAGAAGCGACAAAGAGACAAAACCTTTAACTTTTATAGAAAAATTGCCGCTTGATAGCAAAAAGTATGACTCCATAGTCGTAGCAGTCGGTCATGATGCATTTAAAGAGATTACAATGGAAGAATTTAAAAGCATGTCAAATGGAGAGCCGATTATTATAGATGTAAAAGGTGTTGTAAAAACTCCTACATGGAGACTTTAGTATGAAAAACTTTGCACTTATAGGAGCTAGCGGATATATAGCCCCAAGGCATATGAAGGCCATAAAAGAGACAGGAAACAATCTTGTTGCAGCGCTTGACCCATATGATGGAATAGGGATAATGGATAGTAACTTTCCTCAGGCTGATTTTTTTACGGAGTTTGAGAGATTTGAGAGTTTTGTGGATGGATGGCAAAGAAGCAAAAAAGAGAAGATAGAATACATCTCCATAGCCTCTCCAAACTATCTGCACTACAGCCACATAAGAGCCGCACTTCAAAATAAAGCTCATGCTATTTGTGAAAAGCCGCTAGTGCTAGACCCAAAGCAGATTGATGCGCTTCTTGTCATAGAAAAAGAGAGCGGCAAAAAAGTTTATACGATTTTGCAACTTAGACTTCATGATTCAATCATCGCTTTAAAAGAAAAAATCGCAAAAGAGCTAGAAGCCAATCCAACAAAAGTTTATGATTTGGATTTGACATATTTGACAAGCAGGGGAAAATGGTATTTTGCATCTTGGAAGAGCGATGAAGCAAAAAGCGGCGGCATAGCTTCAAATATCGGGGTACATTTTTTTGACATGTTGTCTTGGATATTTGGACCGATAGAAGAAAATATTGTACATTTAAAACAACCAGATGCAAATGCAGGATTTATGAAACTCAAAAATGCAAATGTAAGATGGTTTTTATCTGTAAACTACGACCACATCCCAGAAGATGTAAAAGTAACCGGCAAAACTACATACAGAAGTATCACTGTAGATGGTGAAGAGTTTGAATTTAGTGAAGGTTTTACAGATTTGCATACAAGAAGTTATGAACATATTTTAAATGGCGGCGGTTTTGGCTTGGAAGAGGCTATAAACTCAATCAATATTGTGTCAGAGATACGAAAATTAACTCCTGCTGGGCTTAGTGGGGAATATCATCCGTTTTGTAGAAAGGTACTAAGCTAATGGCTAGTTATTTTTCTCATGAATCTTCTTTTGTAGATGAGGGCGTGATTGTCGGACACGGTACAAAAATATGGCATTTTTCTCATATTCTTAGTGGTTCAAATATTGGAACTAATTGTTCTTTTGGGCAAAACTGCGTAGTGGGTCCGAATGTTAAAATAGGCAGCGGCGTAAAGGTGCAAAATAATGTCTCTATTTATGAGGGTATCGAGATAGAGGATGCTGTTTTTATAGGACCGAGTGCAGTTTTTACAAATGTAACCAATCCAAGAGCTTTTATAGTAAGGCGACAAGAGTTTAAAAAGACACTTCTCAAATATGGCTGCACAATTGGTGCAAATGCCACTATAGTTTGCGGAGTAACCATAGGCGAATATGCTTTGATAGGCAGCGGAGCGGTTATAAACAGAGATATAAAACCATACGCACTTATGGTTGGAGTTCCTGCACGCCAAATCGGATGGGTTAGTAAAGCCGGAAATACGCTAAAGTTTGATACAGAGGGTTTTGCAGTAGATACATATGACGGCAGCAGATACAAGCTTGAAGATGACAATATAGCTTTCATAGAAAAATAAATGAAATTCTTAAAGCCAAAAAGCGAATTTAGCCGAAATCTTCTTACCCTTATGACGGGTACGACGATAATACAAAGGTGTCAAATATGAATATTGAAAATAAAGAAACAATGACTCTTCCAGACCTTATCTCAACCATAAACAGTGTCCACCAAACATTTCAAACTAAAGCTTTGCAAAGCGTAAGCGTCAATCTTACTTTACGAAATTTTATCATAGGATTTTACATCGTAGAGTATGAACAAAATGGAAGTGATAGGGCAATTTATGGAGCAAAACTTATAGAAAATATGGCTCAGAAGTTATCACATATCAAGGGGATGTCAACTACGGCTTTAAAGCTTATGAGACAATTTTATCTTATCTATCCACAAATAAGTCAGACGCTGTCTGACGAATTGCAATTACCAAATTTACAAATTAAAGAGGTGGTATCTGTTAAATCTTTAGTGATAGAACCTAGTAGGCTTTTAAGATTCTTCTCTTTTAGTCATTTCATCGAACTTATAAAAATAGACGATGAACTCAAGAGAACTTTTTATGAAGTAGAAACCATCAAAGGCAACTGGAGTGTTAGAGAACTAAAAAGACAAATAGAATCACTCCTATATGAAAGAGTTGGATTATCCATAGACAAAAAAAGTTTGCTTCAATCACTAGAAAATAAAAAAGAAGTTTTTAATCCTGCTTCAATCATTAAAGAGCCTTATATACTAGAATTTACTGGGCTTGAAACTAAAGAAAGTTATAGTGAAAATGATTTGGAAAGTGCTTTGTTAAACCATATCGAAGCATTTTTGTTGGAGCTTGGCACCGGATTTTGTTTTGAAGCCAAGCAAAAACGAATATCTATAGATAATGAACACGATAGGATAGATTTAGTTTTCTACCATAGAGTTCTTAAGTGTCATATTTTGGTTGATCTAAAAGTAAGAGCATTTAGCTACGCAGATGTTGGGCAGATGAATTTTTATCTGAACTACTATAAAAATGAGATCTCTATGCAAGGTGATAATCCACCTATAGGGATCATACTTTGTACCCAAAAAAACAGTGTAAAAGTAGAGTACGCCACCGCAGGGCTAGATAAAAATCTTTTTGTATCAAAATACAAAGTGGTATTGCCAACAACAAAGGAATTGGAAGATTTAGTAAAAGAAAATCTGGAAGAATTTGCAACGGTAGATAAAATAAGCCAAAGTTTAGAAAATTCGTTTGACAGTGAAGATAGATGCTAAATAGGCTCAAACCCCGTTCAGAGTTTAGCCGAAATGTTCTTACCCTTATGACGGGTACGACGATAGCGCAGGCGATACCTATAGCTATAAGCCCGATACTCACTCGCATATACACTCCAGAGGATTTTGGGGTGTTTGCT
>JAURYA010000129.1 GCA_030654155.1 Sulfurimonas sp.
CGGTAGGTAAGGATATTTTGTTTGTATTGTGTCATTGCGAGAACTTCTGTTCGTGGCAATCTCTTTTTTGTGCTAGATTGCTTCGTCGCTTCGCTTCTCGCAATGACAAAAGAAGTTTCAATGGCGGGGAGCGCTTCTAAGATATTAAGCTTTTTTTTCTTCTCTTCGCAAAGTCTGCCCAGAGTGTTTTCAACAATGTAGCGGGTTATGTATTCGGGAGTATAAAAAACTCCGTCTTTTTTGCGTTTGCTCTTTTTCTTGTCAAAGTCGGTATCGTTTATGGAGGCGTTTAGCTCTTCTAAGTCTGTCAAACTCTGCTCAAAGATATGTCCTAAAATATTTACCGATATATCACTCGCAAAGTCATAATCGCTTAGTTTTTGAGCTTCCACATCAAGAGCGGCATCGTCGATGATTAAAACATCAAGCATCTCGTCTTTTGCAAAAAGTCCGCCGTTGTACTTTGGGATGCCCAGCTTTTCGTTGCCTTTGTTTATGGCTTCAAAGTAAAACTTGTAGATGTCGTAAAGTGTGTAGGAGGTAAACTTTTGGGCTTTAAACTCCTCTCTTATCTCTTTTATGGTGTTGTGTCGCAAAAGCCCTCTGTCTTCTGCAAAGAGTATAAAAATGATGCGGTCGCAGAGCTTTTGGGTGGCTCTTAAAAGAGTTGATTTGTCGATAGATTGCCGCGCTTCGCTCGCAATGACGGAGGTGTCTTCGTTCGCAATGACGGAGGTGTCTTCGTTCGCAATGACGGAGGTGTCTTCGTTCGCAATGACGGAGGTGTCTTCGCTCGCAATGACAAAGTTGTTTTTTACTATATTTTCAAAAAGATGAGTTCTAAATATACTAAAATCACGGTAAAGCTCTTTTGATATCTGCTGTTCAAATGAAGCTGATTTCTCTTTTAGTTTTAGCGGCAAGCCCTCTTTTATGCTCTCGTAACTTAGCAGGAGATGAAGTTTTTTGAACTCATCGTATGTGAGGTAAAAGAGGTTGAACTTCTCATAAGCGGTTTTTTTGTCTATGTAAAACCTTAGCTCGTCAAAGTTTGAGATGATGATGTACTTTGAGTTTGAGTGCGAGGCGTGGTAGTTGAACGCTTGTGCCTCCACCGCGTCGAGGTTTTTGCTCTTTTGGTCTTTTAGCTCTACTATGCCGACAACTTCGCCCTCTACGTAGATAACGCCGTCTGCTTTTTTACCGTCAGTTTCGTTCTTCTTTTCACGCTCAAGGTTGAAGTTTTGAGGGTTTGTGTTGTCAAGCGTGTAGCCTAAGCACTCTTCAAAGAGGTCATGCAAAAAGCCGTCTTGGTACTTCTCCTCTTTGACTGTTTTTATAAACTCTGTTTTTGCTAAAAAGTTTTGGTACGCTGCCCATCTTTGAGCGATTTTTGATTCGTCTTGAGTTGTGCTTTTTAAAATTGATGCAGTAAATATTGCCAACTAATCCACCTGAAAATTATTTTTTATAGAGGATAGATTTTAACATATATAAATAAAAAACTACCCGATATACTCAGGAATCAAACTCTTGATTTTTTGATATATCTTGATAAAGTCGGTAGAGTAAACTCTGCTTAGCGCGACTGATGTCATAAAGTTAGTATCTCTCTTCCAGCGCGGGACGAGGTGAAGGTGTACATGCTCCGCAATGCCAGCTCCTGCGACTTTTCCAAGGTTCATACCAATGTTTACGCCCTGAGCGCCGAAGCCCTCTTTTAAAAGTCTTACGCTTTTTTGCGCCAAATCGCTCATGTGAAGCCACGTTTGGCTCGGCAACTCTTCTAGTTTGTCGGTATGGAGATGAGGGATAATCATAAAGTGCCCCGGAGTGTAAGGGTAGCGGTTCATAACTATAAAGCAGTGCGCGTCTCTGTAAAGTACATGCAACTCTTCATCGTCACACTCCTGCGATGAGCTTATGTGGCAAAAAACACACCCCTCTATCTTCTCGTTTGTTACATACTCATCACGCCACGGCGCGTATAAAATATCATTCATAATTATTTACTTTATATAAAATTAGGAGCATCATTTGCAAAAAGTATGATGTCGCCCGCTTTGGTTTGAGTTGCCAAAACATCTACCAACGTTGATTTGTCTGAGAGCATAATCTTATTTTTGACTTTTAGATTTTTGTCAAACAGCTCTGCATTTAACGCTCCCGTTACGATTGCGACATCAAATACGCCGTTTATCGCATTGATAAGTTGAAGATTTAGCTCATCACTGCTCTCAACAAGCCCCGGTGTGACTATAACTTTTCTGCCCTCATGCAGTGAGCAAAGTCTAACGGCTTCAAGCATACCCTCTATATTTCCGTTATATCCATCATCAAGTATAAGCTTGCCGCCGGCTTTTATCATCTGAAGTCTATGCTCAACGGGAGTGAGGCTTTTTACCGCTTCTACTATCTCATCGTTGCTCATATCGAATTTTTTTGCTATGTGAACGGCTACTGCGATGTTCATTGTTTGAAAAGAACCCAAAACATCCGTGTGTAGACTAAGAATCTCATCGCCTATCTTTAACTCAAAATCAGTTCCATCAAGCCCTGAATTGATATTTTGTATCTCATTGCCAAAGAACGTAACCTTGTCGTGCGGCTCGTCCGTGACCGAAGTATGGATAAATGCGCACTCAAGTCTCGGAGATTTCATAATTTCGAGTTTTGTCGTGATGATGTTTTCCAAGCTTTTAAAATACTCAACATGTGCAAGTCCGACTTTGCCCACAACAACTACCTGAGGCTCCAGTAAAGTTGTTATATCAAAGATGTCTCCGCTCTCTCTGGCACCTGCTTCGCAGACATATACTTGGGTATCTCGCGGAAGGGATTCATTTACATCTCTAATAATTCCGCCAAGAGTATTGACACTTCTTGGAGTTGCGTAAACCTTGTATTTCTTGCTCAAAATCTCTCTTACAAAGTTTTTAATACTTGTTTTTCCGTAACTTCCAGTAATCGCAATTATTTGCAAATCGTTCATACTTTTGAGCTTTTTTTGAGCTTCTTTTTTAAACGACAAAAAGAGAAACTTCTCCATTGCAAAACTTCCCGCATAAGCAAGCAGAAGCGGCATAAAAACGCCATATATTTCGCATGCGGATTTTAAAGTGCAAAGCGTGTTTTGAAAAAGAAGCAAAGAGATTAGAAGAATCAAAAATCTCTTCACTCTCCATGTCAGAACAAGTTTTTTGTCTAAGTTTTTATGCCAGATAAAGATTGCAGGCAGAACTACAAAGAAGAAAAATAGTATAAAAAATTCACCCGTTGTGTAGTAGGCAACGAATGGAATAAAAAAGTAGATAATATGCCACTGAGGTTTGTGATGCTTTAGAAGTACGCGTGATATTTTATAGTCGTACCACTGAAGATTTGTGATAAGGTACCACCCCAAAACCGCCACAAACAGCACATTTGTAACAAATGCCATAATCATCTCATAATTCTGCATTATTTATGCTCCAGTGTCTTTAAAAATGTTTTCTCTATATTTTGCGCTATATCTTTGGCGTTATTCATAAAAAAGTAGTGGTCGCCCTCGTAGGTTATGAGCGTTGAGTCTTTTATGAGCTTATTTATCTTTTTTGCGCTGCTTAGAGGTGTAGCCGTGTCCTCTTTTCCCCAACACAAAAGAGCTTTTCCTTTAAAGTTGGAGAACTCATCTGCAAAATTTTCATTTACTACATTTTTAAAAGTTTGATACATCGGCTCGCTTAATGTTTTTGCATCGGGAGCAACGAAAAACTCTCTAAATTTAGTCAATCCAAACATTTTTAAAAATTTAAAAAGTGCTATTTTTGCTCTGACTTTTATAGATTTTGGTACGTAAATTCCCGCACTTGAGATTAGAACAAGCACTTGAGGCTCCAGAAGAAGAGCTACTTTGCCGCCAAAAGAGTGCCCCATGATTATATCTTTGGAAGCGTTTAAATGAACCATCAGAAGCTCAACAACTCTTGCATAATCTTTTGTTTCAAGCGCCAAATTGCATGTAGAATTTCCAAACCCAGGCAAATCTATATAGATGTGGCGGAAACTATCCATAAAAGGCGAAAAGACCTTTTTCATCAAGTTTTTGTTACTTCCCCAGCCGTGCAAAACTATCAAGTCAACATGTGCGTCAGGGTTTAATATCTCGTAACTTATATCCAAGGTATGTTGATTAAATTGGATTGCCTTTATAGCCATTACTTACCTTTTGCTCTTGATATTGAGTGAATGTAATCATAATTTACTTTTGCTCTTTTTGCATGTACAAGAGAGTTTATCAGTATCTCCAAAGAGCCCTGAAAATCATCGAAAAGGTAGTTTGCCATAGAGCCAGGAATCGGGTTTATCTCATTAAGATAGACTTCGTTGTTTACGACAAAAAAGTCGCATCTAATGAGAGCGCCCTCAAAGAGATTTTTATAAACTTTTTCGAAATTTGCTCTTAGTTTTGACTCCAACTCTTTGCTAACTTCAGCCTTTAAAACCTGCTCACTTCTTGAAAAATCCATATATTTTTTTTCAAAATCTAAAAACTCCTCTTTTTGAGGCTCCTCAACAATAGAGAAGTAGAACTTTTCGTTTGCTCTAAAACCTGCCAGATTATACTCTTTCACACCATCTAAAAATGGTTCGACTATAACGCTGCCATCAAATTCAAATGCGCTGTCTAGTGCATAATCAAGTTTGCTCTCATCTTTGACTACGCTAACTCCGATGGAGCTTCCAAGGCGGGCAGGTTTAACAATTATCGGGTATGGAAGCGTTATGTTAGAGTGCTCTTTTAAATTCAACTCCTCATGTTGGAGAGCTTTTACCCCTCTTGCGTTGCAGAGCCACTTTGTGTATCTTTTATCATAAGAGAAGACGCTTGCATCGATTCTAGGACCGATATATTTAATAGAGTAAAAATCAAGCAGCGCCGCAATGGAGCCGTCCTCTCCGTCTGCACCATGGATAAGGTTTAAAACAGTGCCGTTGTATTCGCTAGAACCAAATAGTCCTTTTTGGGAAAAAGCTCCGTTTACCAGAGAGAGTTTTGGCATCTTTTTATGCTCGCCTTTTGAAAAGGTCACAGCTTTCATTTTTGATGCTTCAACTAGATAAAACGTATGGTCTTGATCACAAAAGACAAAAGTCAACTCAAACTGTGTAAGTTTCTGTTTTAGAGTAATCGCGCTTACTATACTAATTTCATGTTCAAAACTAGCGCCGCCAAATAAAATAGTTAATTTCAATATATATTTCCTTGATTAAATTGTTTGTAGAAGTCTTAGAGCTTCTTTTACTAATGTTGCCGTGTCGCTGCTGCTGCACGAGCTTAAAGCTTTGGATATCTTATCTTTTTTAAATCCTAAAGACTCCAGAGCTTCACTTGCCTGACTAAATGCTAAACTTCTAGGCTCACTCGGTGATGAGATAAGTTCGGCATCAAACCCGACAAGTTCGACCAAAATCCGCCCTGCATTTTTAGGACCGATTCCCGGAACTTTTTTTACACCGTTTATATCTTTGTTGTTTATCACAACTGCAAACTGAGCGGGCGTGTAGGTTGAACAGATAGCCATTGCAACTTTTGGACCCACACCGTTTATCTTTATAAGTTTCTCAAAAAGCTTTTTCTCGCTTATTTCTAAAAATCCATAAAGCAGCTGGGCGTCTTCACGAATAATGTGTGATGTAAAAAGTTTAACCTCATCGCCGCTTATAGCAGAAAAACTTTGCAATGATATAAAAACTTCATAAACTACACCGCTAACATCTACATGTACAAACGATGGCTCTTTGTATATAATTTTTCCTCTTACGCCGACTATCACTCATGCACCGCCTGTATTTCAAATACTCCTTCATCTGTCTCCACAACGGCAAAAATCTTGTGAGGCGAACCCTCCAGCGGCTTATAAACAAGCTCTATTGGCGGTTCTATAAGTTTAAAAACAAGCTCATTATGTCCAACCCATCTGTCTCTGTTTATAATCCTTGCATCAAAAATATTATCTTGAAAAGATATTGTTTTCGTACTCAAAAGAAGAAGTTTGTCACTTTTTACCTTATACTCATTTATTATTCCCTCAAGATGCTCTTGAGCCTTTGTAAACTGTTTATACTTAGACACAAACGCCCCAGGCATTTTTATGCCGTTTTTCTTGTAGTGCATTAATCTTTTTCTAACTTCATTAAATGAGTCTGTATTGTCCTTAACCAGTTTTATATATCTGTCTACCTCTTTTTTTATCTCATTTACACTGATTTTAAGCTCATAAATCTCACTCTTGTTTTCATTAAGCCCCTCTTCTTTATCTTTTTGCATTAAAGGGTCAATGGTAAAAATGTTTTCGCTTCCTTGAAGTTTTTGAATCTCAATAAGTCTTGAAGCGGTCGCCTTAACATGGGACATACACATCCCTATCTCTATATCTTTGGCTCTTATATTTCCGCCGATTGCTTGAGCAATTTCAACTTTTTTTCCCTCTACTGTTCCATTTTCAAGCCGTGAAATCTTAATGTTATCTCCAACTGCCAAGCCCTTGTGCACATTGATTGTCAAATCGTTTGCTCTTATTTCTGATGTTTTATGGGTTTGCCCGTCAATGGAAGCTCTTTTGGCATGTACCTTTGCATTTTGACCGACGTTGCCTTTTATGTCAATTTCGCTAACCTCAACCTCCATTCCGCTGCCAATCGCATCCTTTTGCGAGTCATTCTCTTTTACGCTTAAGCACACATCCGAATCTAGACCCGTTGAGATAGAGCCTGTTGATTTAAAGCTAATTTCCCCGATATCCATATCCGACTTTATCTGGTACATTTTTGCATCTAAACTTATATATCCGCTCGTCTTTGCGCGGTATAAAATATTGTCCTGATTGTCTATTACCTCGATTGTGTCATTAACAGTAAAGTCAGGTGCATGTTTTATCTCAGGCTCGGCAGGCTCCATAAATTCACCGCGGCAATTTCTCCCCGGCTTTCCTTTTTTTGGTTTTATGTATTCAATTAAAAGGTCGCCCTCTAAAACACTGTGAATAAAACCTCTCTTAGAGTGGTCAACCCTGTCATTTTCACTCTTCTCACTTGGCGCATGCTCTTTGTAATAATGCAGAATAAGCTCGTCACTTATAGTAGGAGTAGGCTCGTAAGCGTCAGAGATAAGAATTGTTTGATTTTTATCGTAGCTTATCTTCCCATCAACCTTTGCTTGAGCAGAAATTCTAGAGACTACGTCCGGAACCATCTCATCAAATATATCTACAAGTATTCCGGCTCGGATTTTACTTTTCTTTATGTAGTTTGAAAAATCTTCTTCAAATCTTGGATTTGTAACAGCCTCAGAACCGGCTTTTATACTTAAATATACTTTACACTTTGTAGCATTAGCTCCAACAGCCGCATGAAAATTTTTAAATATGTCATTGTCATCTTTGGAATATATTTCTATCTCATAAACTTGTTTTATCTGAAATTTTTGATTTAATATTGCCGTGGCGTCGTCAAGCTGGCGTAGCTCACTTTTACTTATCTCTTCCCAGTCTGATTCTATCTTTTCATTGTTCACTCTTGTGTATGTTTGCACTTCTAAAATATCAAAATTTAAACTATTTGTGCTCACACCATTTTTTTTTGCTACTTCCATTAACTCTTTAGCAATGTTTTGCGTTTTTATAACAGTAGGACGAATATTTTTTGGAACTTGTTCTGTTTTAGTGCTCGAACCAAATAATGCCATGATTTTATATCCAAACTTAAATTTTAAAAAATTAAACTCTACATTTTAATCAAATATTTGTTAAACTTTCGTAAAAGTTATACTTTCTCCAAAAGAAGCCCATGTTTAAAGCAATTTTCACCAATAGTTTTGGAATTTTATTCTCAAGAATTTTAGGATTTTTACGAGATATGATGACGGCTTCAGCTCTTGGAGCAAATATATACAGCGACATATTTTTCGTCGCTTTCAAACTCCCTAATCTTTTTCGCCGCATATTTGCAGAGGGTGCCTTTACGCAGGTATTTATTCCGGCATATGCTCATTCTGAACATAAGTCGGTTTTCTCGGCAAATATATTTGCACTATTTCTCTCAATTATAGTCGTCATAACTCTGCTTGTAAATATTTTACCATCTCTTGCAACACAGGCGATAGCGGTAGGTTTTGATGAAAAAACTATTGCGATGGCAGAGCCATATGTTGCCATAAACTTCTGGTACCTGCCACTTATATTTGCAGTTACTTTTCTTAGTACAATGCTACAATACAAACGCCATTTTGCGACTACGGCATTCTCGACGGCGCTGCTAAACATATCGCTTATTTTGGCTCTGTATCTCTCAGAGGACAAGAGTCAAAATGAGATAGTTTATTATCTTAGTTACGGTGTTGTTATCGGCGGTATTTTACAGCTGATTTCACATGTAATAGCCATACATCAACTTGGTCTTTTAAAACCTTTTTGCGGCGGCTTTAAATATCTGAAACTAAAGTCTTATAAAATAAAAAGCGAAACCAAAAAGTTTCAAAAGCAGTTTTTTCCTGCTATCTGGGGAAACTCTACACCTCAAGTAAGCGCCTTTTTAGATACATTTTTAGCCTCTTTTCTGGTATCTGGCTCCATTAGCTATCTCTACTACGCAAATCGTATATTTCAACTCCCGCTAGCCATTTTTGCAATTGCTACATCCATAGCTCTTTTTCCAAGCATTGCAAGATATATAAAAAATAACGATGAAGCAAAAGCTCTGGCTTATCTGCAAAAAGCTTTTTGGTTTTTAGCATTTCTGCTCGCTGGCAGCACTATCGGCGGATATATATTCTCACACGAAATTATCTGGCTTCTGTTTGAGAGGGGTTCTTTTACTGCGCAGGACACGCTAGAGAGCGAAGCAGTTTTACGGATGTACATGATAGGGCTTCTTCCTCTTGGACTTCAAAAACTATTTTTGCTCTGGCTCTACGCAAAAGAGCAGCAGATGAGAGCCGCAAAAATAGCTACTTTTTCTCTGCTGTTTTATGTCGTATCGGCACTTATGCTTATCTCTCCGATGGGGGCAAGCGGTTTGGCACTTGCAGGCACAATCGGCGGATTTGTGGGATTTGCTCTTACCGTTAATGCTTTTGGAGTAAAAAACTTTTTTGATATAGTTGTGTCAAAAAATGCGCTCTACCTCGCAGCAGGCTCTGTTTTATTTACAGTTTTACTTCTTATTTTCAAAGATTTTATAGCTGTTTATATTTAAAAAAATCGGAGTTTAAAATGAAAAAAATATTCTTTTTGCTACTTATGAGTTTGAAAATATATGCCGGTACGCAAATGTGCGATTCTGGAAAGGTTACTAAACTACTTAGTGATGACAACACAGGTAGTCGTCATCAAAGGTTTATAATAAAATTACCATCTGGACAAACTTTATTAATTGCTCACAACATTGATTTAGCACCAAAAGTATATTCACTAAAAAAAGATAGTTTTATAAAGTTTTGCGGTGAATACGAAAGTAATGCCAAGGGTGGTGTTGTACATTGGACACATCATGATCCAAATAAACGTCATGTTGGTGGTTGGTTAGAATACAATGGTCAAAAATATGAATAACATATAACAAGTACATTGAGACCAATAAAAATGGGGACAGGCTACTTTAAAATCAATCTCCATTTACAAAGCATACAATAGAAAGTTTATTTAACATTATTTTGCTAAAATTGGTGTATATTTTAAATATTGGAGCTCATGATGTTAGCTTTAAAACAAGAACAACTAAAAGAAAACAAGAGATTGAGTCAAACTCCGTTACATTAGTTGATGGAGATGAAGTTTTTAAAAAAATATCTCAAAGACTCCACTCATAAATGACCTACTCTTTCCACCCAGATTTAGAAAAAAC
The DNA here is from genome assembly GCA_030654155.1 of Sulfurimonas sp. Lineage (GTDB taxonomy): Bacteria > Campylobacterota > Campylobacteria > Campylobacterales > Sulfurimonadaceae > Sulfurimonas. The sequence goes on from JAURYA010000129.1 coordinate 9,883, forward strand.
ATTAATAGAGCTTATCGAGGAAAACAATATATGACGATTTACGACTCTGTACAAAAAACAAAGAGGGAGTTTATCCCTCAAGAAAAGGGCAAAGTAAGCCTATATGTGTGCGGTCCGACCGTCTATGACGATGCCCATCTGGGTCATGCAAAAAGCGCTCTGGTTTTTGACCTTCTAACTAAGGTTTTAAAGGCAAACGGATACGATGTGACTTATGCCAGAAATATAACTGACATAGATGATAAAATCATTAAAAAAGCCAATGAAGCAAACAAAAGTATAAAAGAGATAACGGACTTTTATACTTCTGCTTATGATACAGAGATGGGCAAACTTGGCGTTTTACGTCCAAATCTTGAGCCAAAAGCAACGGAATCGCTTGAAGCGATGTTTGAGCTAATCCAAAAACTCCTTGACAACAATCATGCTTATAAAACCGCAGACGGTGATGTCTATTTTGATACTTCAAGCGATAGCCAATACCTGAAACTCTCTCACAGAGTTCAAAACGAAGATGAGAAGCGCCAAAGAGTTGAGAGCTCCTCACAGAAGAAAAACAGTGCGGATTTTGCTCTTTGGAAGAGTGTAAAAGACGGCACAATCTCATTTCCTTCCCCTTTTGGCGATGGTCGTCCAGGATGGCACTTAGAGTGCTCTGCGATGATAGAAAAACACTTGGCTAAACCAGATACAAAATTTGCGGTAGATATCCACGGCGGCGGAGCCGACCTGCTCTTTCCTCATCATGAAAACGAAGCGGCGCAGACAAGATGCGGAACCTCACATGTACTCGCTAACTACTGGATGCACAACGGTTTTGTCAACATCGACGGCGAAAAGATGTCAAAGAGTCTTGGAAACAGCTTCTTTTTAAAAGATGCTCTCAAGATTTATGACGGCGAGGTTTTAAGATTTTATCTGCTTGGAACCCATTATAGAAGCAACTTCAACTTCAATGAAGAGGATTTGGCAGCATCTAAAAAACGTCTGGATAAGATTTACAGGCTAAAAAAACGCCTCTTTGGTTTGAGTAATGAAAATGTACAAACTCCATTTAAAGATGAGCTTCTAAAAGCTTTGAGCGATGATTTGAATATTTCCGCATCTTTAGCACTAATTGATGAGATGATTTCTCATGTTAACGAAATGCTTGACACCGCAGGAAAGCATAAAGAGCTCAAACGAGATACGCTCTCAAATCTGGCATACATAGAAGAGATTTTAGGTTTTGGCGTAAAAAATCCTTTTGAGTACTTTCAGTTCGGAGTTGACGAAGAGACAAAAGCAAAAATAGATACGCTTATTAAAAAAAGAGACGAAGCTAAGAAAGCAAAAGATTTTGCAGCATCTGACAAGATTCGTGATGAGATTTTAGCTTTTGGCGTTATTTTGATGGACACGGCTCAGGGAACTTTCTGGGAGAGAGTTTAAATGACTCTTTCTGACATTCAGGCACACTTAAAAGAAAATTCAAAAGGTCTTACAAACAAATTTAAAAGGTTATTTCACGGCCGTGGCGGACTTTATGAAGGCTGGAAGCACATAACCATAGATTCTATTGACACTATTTTAAGCGTGGCTCTCTACTCCGAGATGGATAGCGATTTAGAAGCCGAATTTATTGACATGTTAAAAAACTTCATCACAACTAGCAGACATAAAACCGTTGTAGTTCAAAGAAGATACCTAAAAGACTCTCCTAGCGAAATTTTAGTCGGGGAGCTTGAAGAGAATCTTTTTGTTGTAGAAGAGAGCATGAAGTTTAAACTAAATCTCATCTCAAACCAAAACAGCCTCTACTTTCCGGACATGAAAAACGGCAGAGCGTTTGTTAGAGAAAACTCAAAAAATAAAAACGTTCTAAACCTATTCTCTTACACATGTACCTTTAGCGTTGCGGCAAAAATGGGAGGCGCTAAAAGTGTCTCAAACATAGATATGAGCAAGGGTGCGCTTAGTGTAGGACGAGCAAATCATCATCTAAATGAGATAG
>JAURYA010000133.1 GCA_030654155.1 Sulfurimonas sp.
ATAAGTGCGGAGTCTGGCATAAGCACATTTAGAGACAGCGGCGGGCTATGGGATGAGTACGATGTGAGCGTTGTTTGCAACTATGACAGCATGCAAAAGCACGAAGATGTAACCATAGAGTTTTACGACAAAAGAAGGGCGGAGCTGGAGACTAAAGAACCAAATTATGCACACAAAAGAGTAGCCGAGCTAAAGAACATGTACAAAAAAGAGATAACGGTCATTACTCAAAATGTGGACAATCTTTTTGAAAAAGCTGGACTTAAATCCGAGGACGTTATCCACCTGCACGGCTTTTTGAGAGAGCTTAGATGTCAAGATTTGCACTGCGGGAAAGTTTTTGACGTAGGTTATAAAAGCCAAAAAGAGTTTAACGGCGGAAGATGTCCAGCGTGTGGTTCAAAACTTAGACCAAATATCGTCTTTTTTGGCGAGCAGGCACCTATGTATGAGGAGCTAAACACTCAGATTCAGGACTGTGAACTCTTCGTCGTCATTGGCACAAGCGGCAATGTCATAAGGGTAAATACAATGGCTCAGTTTGCTACAAGGTCGATTTTAAACAACTATGAGCCAAGCAGTGCCATAAACGACGCCTACTTCTCAAAAGTGCTCTACAAAAAAGCGACCGAAGCCGTTGATGAGATAGCAAAAGAGATAGAAGAGTTTTTAGAGGCTTAAAAGATATCTTTCAAAACTATGCGAAGCGAACGATTCTGCAACGGAAGGGTCAAATCTTTTATAGCAAGATTTGGGGTACCCACCGTGAAGCCTAAGTGAGTGAGTATGAGTTATGAAAAAAGTCTAATATCATTTCTTCCAAATCCTCAAGCGGTGCGCTTATGACATCTCCAAACTGAGTGCGGTTAAATGTCTGCTGCCGTTTTGCGAGTTGTGCCGTATGGGTTGAGATATTTTCAATCATCTGCTCTTTTGTGACTTTGCCATCAAGATACTCTAAAACCTCTACTATCCCGATGGAGTTCATGGAGTGCGGAAGCCTTGTATAGCGCTGTTCCAAGCGGCAAACTTCATCTATCAGACCCGATTCAGCCATATTTAGAGTGCGTTTTTTAATTCTCTCTCGCAAAACTTCTCTAGGCACGTCAATATTATAAATAGCAAGATTTTCTATTATCGGTTTTGGAGGATTTTGTCTGAACCATTCAGTTGGAGCGAGCTTTGAAGCCTCATAAATAAGGAGTGCTTTTTCTATTCTGTACTTATCGTTAACGGAGATATTTTTCATATACTCGCTATCTTGCTCAAATAAAAGCTCCCAACACCCCTGCAAATCTTTGAGTTTTTTTTCTACATGTAAAGATATCTCTTTGGTTATTTCTGGGATATTCGATAGCCCGCTGATTAGAGTTTTTAGGTAAAAAGATGTGCCTCCGACTATGATGAGGTTTTTTTGCTCTTTTTGACATGTAGAAACTACCTCTTTGTAGAGGTTTATAAAAATATCAACACTGAAGTACTCATCAGGATTTAGAAGGTTTATGCCGAAGTGTTTTATCTCTTGAAGCTCATCCGAAGAAGGTTTTGCAGATACGATGTCAATCTCTTTATAGATGCTGAGTGAGTCTATGGAGAGTATATATGCGTTGATTTTTCTTGCGATTTTTATTGCTAAATCGCTTTTTCCTGATGCTGTGGGACCAATAATAGCTAGCTTAATCATATGAAATTATATCATTTTTTATAATTCTTTGAAGGTTGATTTCAAGTTGCATTTAAAACATGGTTATTTAATAGTCTGCTTATCGTAAGTAAGGTAAAATTATAAATACTTATAAAAAAAGCAATTAACAGAGAATAAAATTATATTAAAGAGTAGTTGGGATGAGAGATATTTTTCAAAAAAAAGATATGAGCGGTGTTAATGGAGAGTTTCAGCGCACATTAGGGCTAATGGATGTTACATTTATCGGAGTTGGTGCGGTAATAGGAGCTGGTATTTTTGTTATTACCGGTCAAGCGGCGGCAACGATGGCGGGTCCTGCCATCGTCTTATCGTTTCTGCTCGGTGCAGTTATGATTGGGATAACGGCTCTGATTTATGCTGAACTCAGCTCTGCTTATCCGGTAGCGGGGAGTGCTTACAGTTTTACATTCGCATCATTAGGCGAAGTGTTTGCATGGTTTGTCGGGTGGAATCTTCTGCTAGAGTACGGTGTTGCCACCGCCGCAGTAGCAACGGGATGGTCTGGGTATCTGCGCCGTTTTTTAGAAAATAGTATGGGAGTTGAAATCCCTTTGGCTCTTAGCGGTGCTTATAATCCCAGTGCGGGGACATACATTGACATAAGCGCTTTTGGAATTATTTTGGCGATTTTTGCCCTTCTTGCAATTGGGATTAAAGAGAGCGCACGGGTTAATACGGTGATTGTCTTTATAAAGCTTGGGGTTTTGGTTACATTTGTCGTTGTCGGTCTGCCGCATGTCGATTTTAACAATTTATCGAACTTCCTGCCGTTTGGATGGGAGGGTGTCTGGCACGGCGCCGCGCTGATAATTTTTGCCTATTTGGGATTTGATGCCATCAGCACCGTAGCGGAAGAGACGAAAAACCCTACAAAAAATATTCCGTTGGGGCTGATACTCTCTTTAGCACTAAGCGTTGTCTTTTTTATCCTTGTTAGTTTTACTTTAACGGCGATTGTACCATATCAGGAGCTTAATGTTCCGGATGCGCTGGCTTTTGCACTCTATAAAGTCAATGAGCCTTTTGCTGCAAATATTATTGCTTTGGGAGCGGTTATAACCATTACAACGGTGATGTTGGTTATGGGACTTGGATTTACCCGTATCCTTTTTGCCCTTGCCCGCGATGGACTTTTGCCAAAAACTTTGAGTGAAATTCATCAAAAATATAACACTCCATACAAAGCAACTCTTATCGGCGGTGTGCTTTTAAGCATTATGGCTGGGCTAGTCCCTCTTAAAACACTTGCGGAGCTTGTAAATATCGGAACACTGTTCGCCTATTTGATGGTGGCTGTGGCGATTATCGTTTTACGCCGTCAAAACAGTATTAAACCGGCATTTAAAGTTCCTGCGTTCAAAATCCTTATGCCTCTTAATTTCATTTTGATAATTTTTATGATGGCGGGACTGCCGTTTGAAACATGGTTAAGATTTATAGGATGGTCGTTAATCGGAATGTTGATTTACGCGTTTTACAACACTAGACGCACAAAGGCAGAGTGATGACGGTATCAGTTTGGCGTCAGGTATTGACACTGCCGGTTATCGTCATTGCGATGGGCTATTTTGTAGATATTTATGATTTGATTCTCTTTGGAGTGGTTCGTGTTGAGAGTTTAACCGAACTTGGGCTGAATAAAGAAGAGATAACTCTATGGGGGTCGATAATTCTTAATGCCCAAATGGCAGGGATGCTGATCGGCGGAATTCTCTGGGGAATTTTGGGTGATAAAAAAGGGCGTTTGTCTGTACTTTTTGCCTCGATTATCCTCTACTCGGTTGCAAATTTTCTCAATGCCTTTGTAGTCAATGTCGAACAGTATGCACTTTTGCGTTTCATCGCCGGTATCGGTTTGGCAGGCGAGCTTGGAGCAGGTGTTACGCTTGTAGCAGAGATTTTGCCTAAGGAGCTTCGCGGTTACGGAGTGATGAGCATAGCGGCATTCGGAGTGCTAGGCGTTGTCGCGGCAAATATCGTTGCGGAACATTTTGCATGGCGCAACGCCTATATCATCGGCGGAGTGCTTGGCTTTTTACTCTTGATTTTGAGGTTTAGAGTAAAAGAGTCTGCGATGTTTGAGCATCATGTAAGCGATGATGTCAAGAGGGGTCATTTCTTCAGCCTATTTACCAACAAAAAGCTCTTTGGCAAATACGTAAAGGCGATTGTTATCGGTATGCCGCTGTGGTATGTCGTCGGGGTTTTAGTTATGTTTTCGCCGGAGTTTGCTGTTGCACTATCTATTGAGGGCAGTGTAAGTGCCGGTCAGGCGCTGATGTACTGCTACATAGGTCTCTCCATCGGTGATTTGGCGAGCGGTTATCTCTCTCAGAAGATGAGAAGTCGTAAACGCGCCTATACATTTTTTATGCTCTTCTCAATTGCAAGCGTAATCTACTATTTCACTCTCTCTGGGGCAACGGCTGACTCTTTTTACATGTGCGTCTTTTTTCTTGGGGTGTTTTGCGGTTATTGGGCTCTGTTTATCACTATGGCGGCTGAACAGTTTGGAACAAATATCCGCGCAACGGTGGCAACTACGGTTCCAAATTTTGTCCGCGGTTCGGTAGTTCCCATCACATCAAGTTTTATGTTTTTAAAAGAGAGCATGGGAGTTTTAGGCTCAGCGGCCACAGTCGGAGCCGTAATATTTTCAATCGCAATGGCTGCTCTTTATTTTACCCGCGAGACATTTCATGATGATTTGGATTATATCGAGGTATAAAGTTTTATTACAGAACTTTTAAATCAACTTTGGGTAAAATAAAACAAAAACAATTTAGGGTCAAATTTGCAAAAATATATAAATAAACTTAGAGATTTTAATGAGCTCGTTATGTTTGGACACTCTATTTTTTCACTCCCTTTTATTTTTATAGCTATGGTGGTTGCGGCCGATGGCTGGTTTGGCTTTCTTTTGCTGATTTTAGGCGTTTTTGCGGCAATTAGTGCCAGAAATTTCGCAATGGGTTTAAACAGATTTGCGGACAGAGACATAGACGCGCAAAATCCTAGAACAGCGTCTAGACCAAATGTTGACGGAAGGTTGGATGCCAGTTCAATTTTGATTTTTACAGTTATAAATGCTTTTGTATTTATAGCCGTTGCATATATAATAAACCCATTTGCTTTTTATTTAAGTTTTCCAATCATTCTTATAATAGGCAGTTATTCATATTTTAAAAGATTTTCATCTTTGGCACATGTTGTTTTGGGCATATCGCTTGGACTTGCTCCAATCGCGGGTGTTGTTGCGGTAAGTGCAGAGATAACGCCATGGTCTGTTATGCTTAGTTTGGGTGTTATATTTTGGGTTGCAGGATTTGATTTATTGTACTCTTTGCAGGATATGGAGTTTGACAGAGAGAGAGGGCTTCACTCGATACCATCAAAATACGGTTCAGAAGCAACGCTTAAAATTTCAGCTTTTTTTCATATGTTGACCATAATTTTTTGGGCGCTCTTCGTTTGGGTTGCGGGGCTTAATGTGTTTGCATACAGCGCTGTAGTTTTTAGCGCTTTGATGCTCGGTTATGAGCACTATTTGGTAAGAAAAGATTTTACTAAAATAGACAGGGCTTTTTTTACTGTAAACGGCTATCTTGGCATTGTATTTTTGGTCTTAGTTGTTTTAGACAAGGTTATATTATGAGCGTTCGTTTAGTTAAAGTATCGATTGGTTTGGTTTTTAGCGAAGTGGGCTCAAGCATGGAGACGTTTTTAAAAGAGTTTCACAAAATAGATGAGGGCAGCGAAGATCCGATAAGCAATTGGTTGAAAACTGCCCGTGCAAAAGGCGATACGCAAGACACAGACCCTGTTTTGTTAAACCTTATGGTTGAGCTGCATAGAAAAGTAGACTCAATTGAGAAATTTTTGAGAAATGAAGAGCCGGAAAGATTGTCGCTTGCAAGCAAAGCAGAGATAGAGTCCGTAGGATTTGAGCATTTCAAATTGAGTGAGGATGTTTTGCAAGTGGGGGTGGAGTATTATGGCAGAGTTACGATGCCCATCCACCCAAAAAGAGATTTGGCGCTCTTTTTTACGGCAATAGACAACTCACTGGCAAAAATCACAAAAATTCATAAGCGTGACGAGAATGAGTGGGGCATATACCTGACCGCAAGAGATAGAGCGCTTATTCGTGAAGCAAAAGAGAGCAAAGAATGAGTTTTGAATCAATAAATTTAGAGTATTTAGTGGTTGCAATGGCTGCCATGATTTTGTACCTAATTTACTACGTTTTTACAAAAGATTCTGAGTACAACAGAAGCATTCGCTCTGTTGCAACGGCGGCAGAAGAGTTAAATAGAGAGATTTTTTATCTAAAGAAAAAACTTAGCGACACTCAGGCGAGTATAAAAAAAAACAGCTCTCGTATGAATGATGAGGATATCTACCAAGAAGTTGAGAGAACAGTTTACGATATGGTTAAGCCTATTTCCCTTGGTTTGAAGAGATTAGAAGAGAGCATTCAAAATATAGAGGAGAATATTAATTCAAGAATATCTTCTCTAGAGAGCGGAGTCAAGCAGATATCTATTCCCGCATCAATTCACGGAAATGATGACGAAAAAATCATATCGCTCTACAAGCAGGGGATTTCACTCGAAACAATCTCAAAAGAGCTGCACATATCTAAAGCGGAAGTTGAATTCGTGCTTAAAATCAACAAAATAAAGTAAGTGTATATGACAGATAGAAAACTTTTCGCACTGGTCTCGATACTTATTGGAATTAGTATTGTTTTGACATATTCGCTCTCGGCATATATCACTTTGCTTTTTGAAGTAAGTCAGTTTCATTTTGCGTTGAGGCAAACAGTCTTTGGATTTCTAAGCATATTTATTATTTGGCTTTTGGCACAAGGTGACCCTGACAAGCATCTGGCACCTATTGGATTTTCGCTTTTTATAGGCTCTACTATATTGATGATAGCTATGCCGTTTCTGCCGGAATTTTTGGTTTCAGCTGTCGGCGGGGCAAAAAGATGGATAAAGATTTTTGGATTTTCACTCGCTCCTGTTGAATTTTTTAAAATCGGTTTTGTCTATTTTTTAGCATGGAGCTTCTCAAGAAAATTAGGACACCACGGCGGCATGGGAGTGAAAGAGGAGTATATCCGTTTTGCACCTTATGGCATCGTTTTTATAGGAGCGATGTTTGTTATAGCTTTTGTTCAAAATGACTTGGGTCAGGTTGTAGTTCTTGGACTCACTCTGCTTTTTATGCTTATGTTTGCCGGAAGCAGCTTTAGGTTCTTCTTGACGCTTTTGGTCGGGGCAGTTATGTTTTTCCTTTTTTTCATCTTTACCGCCGAGCATAGAATATTGCGTATAAAATCTTGGTGGGCATTGGCTCAAAACAATATTTTAGAGATTTTTCCTGAGTCCATCGCTGCGCAGTTAAGGGTTCCGACAGAGGTTGAACCATACCAGATAGGACACTCTTTAAATGCTATTCATAACGGAGGTCTCTTTGGTACGGGAATATCAAACGGAACTTTTAAATTGGGTTTTTTAAGTGAGGTTCATACCGACTTTGTTTTAGCTGGGCTTGCTGAGGAGTTTGGATTTATTGGAGTTTTTGTTGTAGTAGTTATATTTTTAATGATGCTTCAGAGAATTTTTAAAATTGCAAATCGCTCAAATGATTCAACAACATATCTTTTTAGTTTGGGAATCGGACTTCTGTTGGCTTTTGCTTTTTTGGTAAATGCTTATGGAATCAGCGGAATTACTCCGATTAAGGGAATCTCTGTTCCGTTTTTAAGTTATGGCGGATCTACAATTTTGGCTGCTTCTGTTGGAATCGGCATGGTGCTTATGGCATCAAAAAAAACGAAAATGGATTAGCATGTATATATTGGAAAATAGATGAAGATTTGCATTACAGGCGGCGGAACAGGCGGGCATTTGGTAATTGCAGAGGCACTTGTTGAGGCTGCGGCAGAGGAAGGGCACGAAGCAATTTTCATAGGCTCAACCAGCGGGCAGGATAGAAAATATTTTGAATCGCACAGCACATTTAGCCATGTATATTTTTTACAAACAACCGGCGTCGTAAATCAAAAGGGCTTAGGAAAATTAAAGGCTCTTTGGCTTGTGGCAAAAGCTTTTTTTGCTTCAAGAAAAATACTTAAAAAGCATAATATTCAAGCAACTTACAGTGTAGGCGGATTTTCGGCTGCCGCTGCATCTTTAGCAACGCTAAGCAGATTTACCCCTCTTTTTATACATGAGCAAAATGCGGTTGATGGGAGATTGAACTCACTTTTGAAACCGTTTGCTTCAAGGTTTATATCCGCTTATGACAAAAGTTCGCCCATCAAAGGCTATCCGGTAAAAGATGACTTTTTTAAGGGTGCTAGAGTAAGAGACAAGATAAAAACTGTTATATTTTTAGGCGGTTCGCAAGGCGCAAAAGCTATAAATGATTTGGCTTTAAGTGTTGCAAAAGAGCTTCAAGACAGAGGCATAAAGATAATCCATCAAGCCGGTGAGCGGGATTTTGAGAGGGTAAAACAAGAGTATGAAGAGCTACATGTAGAAGTTGAACTCTACGCTTTTACAAAAGAGATGCCATCCCTGATGACAAAGGCTGATTTAGCAGTTAGCCGCTCTGGTGCAAGTACATTATGGGAGCTTTGCGCAAACGGTCTGCCTGCACTGTTTGTCCCATTTCCGCATGCAGCAGCGGATCATCAATATTATAACGCCAAGTTTATAGTTGATAACAATCTCGGCTGGTGCGAGCGAGAAGATAAGGATTTAAAATCAATTTTAATTTCAATTTTAAGCGAAAATCTAGAGGCTAAAAGCAAGGCTCTTTTGGAGTACTCAAATAGGGATGTTGCAAAGAGAATGATTTTGGACGTAGTTAAGGTTTTGGATGCTTAAAGAGTTGGCGCAAGATTTAGTTGATTTAATCTTTGATTGGGGCTATCTAGGCATATTTTTACTGATGACAGTAGAGAGCTCGTTCATCCCGTTTCCAAGCGAGATAGTCCTTATTCCCGCAGGTTACTTGGCATCAAAAGGCGATATGAACATAGGGATGATTATGTTTAGCGCCCTTGTTGGCTCAATGGCGGGCGCTTACATAAACTACTATCTGGCACTGCTTCTTGGCAGAAAAATTCTTCGCAAATACGGAAGATATTTTTTCATAAACGAAAATGCCATAGAGAAGATGGACAACTATTTTGAAAAGCATGGGCACATCTCTACTTTTATAGGAAGACTCCTCCCCGGAATTCGCCAGCTTATCTCTATCCCTGCCGGTCTGGCTCGTATGAATTTGGTTGTTTTTTCGATATATACAGCGCTTGGAGCGGGAATCTGGGCTTTTATTTTAGTGATGCTCGGTTACGCAATCGGCGAAAATCAGGAGTTGATAGATACATACTTAAAGCAGGTAACTATAATAGTTCTTATAGCTCTGTTTTTATTGGGCTCGTGGTATGCTTATGTTCAAAAACAAAAAAAGGTTAAGTAATGAGCAACAATGTCGGATATATGTTTGATGCCGGCTTCTTTGGCACACGCGCTCCGTTTTTTATGGATTTGGTAACCTTGATTGTCTCGCTTCTACCGTTTCTTGTGGCAATTGCAATCTCATTTGCCAGAAAAAAGCACTACAAAACACACATATATCTTCAAATATTCATATTTGCATTTTCAGTTATAGTTCTTTCCTACTTTGAGTATGGTGTAAGAGTTAGCGGTGGTTTTAACACCTTTATGCAAGGCAGCGGTGTCTCACATGATTACGCTTTTATAGTTTTGGTTTTTCATATAATCGTCTCAGTCATGGCGCTTATTGTCTGGGGAGGCACTATCTTTAGAGCCAAAAAGTTGTTACAATTAGGAAGTCATAGAAAAATGGGTCTTATATCGTTTGGTGGAGTTGTTCTTACTTCGGTGACGGGAATTTGGGTCTATTTTTTGATGTTTGTATATTAATAATATAGGAGTTTAAGATGAAATACACGCGAAGTTTTAGAATTTGGCACTGGCTAAATGCGATAGTTGTTTTAGGATTGGTAGCAACGGTACTATTAAGAAAAGGTTTTTTGAGTTATAGAACAAACTCTGAAATCATAATGACCAAACTCTCAGAAATTGGAGTCGATATCTTCAAAGAGGATGCAGTAGTAATAGCAAAGGCTATCCGTGCTCCAATGTGGGAGTGGCATCTCCTCCTTGGTTACGCCCTTGCTTTTTTGGTTGTTTACAGAATAGCTCTAATGTTTTTTGACAAAAGCAAAAGAGAAGATTTTGCCTCTTTAGACCTGCATAAAAAAGGTGTAAAGGTTTCGTATTATATTTTGTATGCGGCGCTGATTTTTATGACTGTAAGCGGTTTTGCCATATATCTTAAAGAAGAGTTAGTTTTGGCAGAGGCAACTGTGAAAAGCATAAAAGAGCTGCATGAACTGGTCTATAACTACTTTTTAATATTTATACCGCTTCATATCGCGGGAGTAGTGGTTGCAGACATAAGAAATGAGCACGGCATAATCTCGACAATGATAAACGGAAATACAAAAGATAATTTTTAAAAAAAAGGTATTAAATGGTTCAATTAGAGAGTATGGCACCGGACTTTTGTCTGCCAAACCAAGATGATGTGGAGATATGTCTTAGGGATTTAAAAGGAAAGTGGATAGTTCTCTACTTCTACCCAAAAGACAACACTCCGGGCTGTACGACTGAGGCATGTGATTTTAGCGACGCAGCGCCTGATTTTAGTTCTATAAACGCAATTATAATTGGAGTTAGCGCAGACAGCACGGCAAAGCATCGTGATTTTATAGATAAAAAAGATTTGAGTATTACTCTGCTTAGCGATGAGAGCACCTCTATGCTTCAAGCTTATGGCATCTGGAGTCTAAAGAAAAATTACGGCAAAGAGTACATGGGGATTGTCCGCTCGACTCTGATTATAAATCCCGAGGGAGTTGTAAAAGCTATCTGGAAAAACGTTAAAGTAAAAGAGCACGCTAGAATTGTTAAAGAGAAGTTAGAAGAATTGCAGGGTTAATGTATGCATTCCCAAGTAAAACTTGGGAACGAGAAGATTTTCCTACCCTAAATCTTTTAGGATAGGAGAGTGTTTGAGAGTTCTAGTATCTGTAACGAATGTAAAGGCGGATATCTTGTGCTTTATCTACAACCATACCGCCCATGCTATTAGCAACAGCTTGATCCATTGTCATAGGTGTTCCAGTATTATCTCCGAAAAATCCGTTGCTTCCGCTATATTTATAGTCTATATATGTGTAGCGAAGCTGCATAGATAAAATGTCATCAACCAAGTACTCAGTAAAGTATGCCTCATAAGCATCACCGCGCGCCGCAAGTTTTGAGCCTATGTTTGTATCTTCGCCATAAGTCATACTTCTCCAGTATTTGCTTCCGTGGTTATATTCAACACCCCACTTTCCGTCCTCAGAGATAAGTGAAGGAAACTGTGTTCCAACCCAAAAAGATGTACCGGTCTTGCTTTGTGTTTCACCGAGCATGCCTTGGGGTGCTCCATCTTTTGGATCAGTTTTTGAGAATGCAAAACTTGCAAAGACGGTTGTATCATCCAAAAATGCACCTAAGTTTTTACCGATTCCTTTTGCCGAGGCATAAACTGTTCCGCTATGCATGCCACCGACTGTGTCAAAGCCAGCAGTATAATCCATAGGGTTTGCGGCGTCTATCAGGTTGTCTGCATAGTAGTACATGCTAGATAGTTTGTACTGTTTATCATCGTAAGGGGTAAATATTAACCCTGCAATATCTATATTAGAATTCCCGCCATTTGCATTAGCTACATCGGTATATGGAGTAGATGTGAATTTTGGAGCAGCGTTGCTCATTCCGCGCCCTAAACAAAGCTTTATTGATGTACCAGTTGTTTTGTTTAGAGTAAACTGAGAGCTAGCGCCGTCAAATTCAACATTTATGGCATGTCCAAGCGGGGAAGATGCAGTGTCATCATCTCTAAGATTTACAAGCTGACCATTTGCTGATGGTCGGCGACCGACGCTAAATGTCCATGGCATATCAAGCCCCATAAACTGAGTGTCTTGCCATAAGAAATAAGCGGTACGGACTCTTATAGCATCATCATAAGCGTTCTCATTTGCTATCCAGTCAAATGCTTCAAGTGAAGCGCTTGTAGGATCGCTTGCTCCAGAGCGTTGGCCAAAAGCTTTATTGTATGCAAGCTGACCTATAAAACTGAGATTGTTTGTAGCTTTGTAGCCCATATCTATCCATAGTCTGTTTGTCATAAAAGCATCATTTTTAGCTTTGCTTCCATCGGCCATCTCATAATCCATGTTCTCTACAGCAAATCTATAGTCAACTTGGAACTTTAAGTGTGAGCCTGTTGTGTTTCTGTTAAGTTCAGAAACAGCCTCTTCAAGTTCAAAAAGTCTGTCTTCATTTGAGGCTATCTCTTCGCCACCTTCTTCTTCCTCATCTTTGCTTGAAGCTGCTACCGTTGTAGCTTTTTCGCCTTTATCTTCTGAAGCAACTGCTTCATCATCTTCGGCATCATCTTCAGCCTCTTCATCAACTTTTTTAGTTGATTTTACAGATTTTACTGATTTAAGTGTTGCAATTTCTTGCTTTAGTTTGGTCATCTCTTTTTCCATTGCCTCAAATCTCTCATACATTGTCTGTGCATTAAGATTTGTTCCAAGAAGTGCAACGGCAGCTAAAGATAGCAGTAACGGCTTGTTCATTTTAATCCTTTTTTTTTAAAAAAGCACCCCTCAGGTATAACACTTTTTTATGATATTGTTCTAGTACTATACCAAGATTAAATAAATTTTTTTTTAAATTGTGATAATTTTATATAAATAAATGTAATACACCTAGATGGTGTTACCAAGTAAAGATAATAAAAAGTAAAAAAGCAAAATTTAAATATCTTTTGAGTATAATTCGCGGATTTTCTTTGCTTATTAGTTAAAGAAACATTCAACAGGTATGTATCAAAAGTCAGTGCAACTCCCTTTATAGGCGAATAATTGCCCGATATTACCAAAGCTAACTGACAAAATTTCTGGCTGAAAAATGCCCTTAAAGGACCTTATATGGTAACTATGAAAGACTTATTAGAGTGTGGTGTACACTTCGGACACCAAACTCGTCGTTGGAATCCGAAAATGAAAAAATATATTTTCGGTGTTCGTAAAAATATCTATATTATAGATTTACAAAAAACTCTTCGTTATTTCCGTAACACATACCAAATTGTTGTAGATGCTGCAGCTGAGGGTAAAACAGTTCTTTTCGTTGGAACAAAAAAACAAGCTCGCGCTTCAGTTAGAGACGCTGCAATCGCTTGTGGAATGCCGTATGTTGACAATAGATGGTTAGGCGGTATGCTTACAAACTTTCCTACTATTCAAAAGTCTATTCGCAAACTTGATGTTATCTCTGAAATGCAAGAGAATGGTCAAATGGATCTTCTAACTAAAAAAGAAGCTCTGATGCTTACTCGTCAAAAAGAGAAATTAGAAGTATATTTCGGCGGTATCCGCAATATGAAAAAACTTCCTGATATGCTTTTTGTTATGGACGCTGTTAAAGAGCACATCGCTGTTCTTGAAGCTCGTTGTTTAGGTATTCCAGTTGTTGCTCCTCTTGACACAAACTGTGACCCTGACTTAATCACTTACCCAATTCCTGGAAATGATGATGCTATCCGTTCTATCCAGCTTTTCTGTCGTGAAATGACAGAAGCTATCAACGAAGGCAAAGCATTAAGAAGCGGCGGAAGAGATGATATCGCTCAAGATGCAGAAGCAGATGAGTCTGCAGTTGTAGATGCTGATGCTTTACAGGTAGAAGATTTCGAAACAGAGGAAGTATAATCATGGAAGTTACAGCAGCAATGGTAAAAGATTTGCGCGCAGCTACTGATGCGCCAATGATGGATTGCAAAAAAGCTCTAGTTGAATGTAACGCAGACATGGAAAAAGCAACTGCTTGGTTAAAAGAGAGAGGTATCGCTCAATCAGCTAAAAAAGCTGATAGAGTTGCTGCTGAAGGTCTTGTCGGTTTTAAAATTGCTGATGATTTCTCTAAAGCTACTGTAGTTGAGATTAACTCCGAAACAGACTTCGTTGCTCAAAACGAAGGATTTAAAAACTTAGTTTTAAAAACAACAGAAGAGATTTATACAACTTCTCCTGCTGATGTTGAGAGTCTAAAAGCAACTGCATTTGGAACATATTTTAGCGAAGCTGTTATAAAAATCGGTGAGAAGATAGAACTTCGCCGTTTTAAAACTATTAAAGCTGATGATGATACAGTTGCAATTAACGGTTATGTTCACTCGAACAACCGTATTGCTGTTATCGTAGCTGCTAAATGTGACAGTAAAAAAACTGCTGACGCACTTAGACCGATGCTTAAAAATGTTGCGATGCACGCATCTGCTATGAAACCAAAGACTCTTTCTTTCAGAGATTTTGATATGGATTTTGTAACATCTGAGACTATCGGAAGAATCGAAGCTATAAAAAAAGAGAACGAAGAGCTTTCTCGTCTTAAAAAACCACTTATAAATGTACCTAAGTACATCTCTATGTGTCAGTTAACTAAAGAAGTTTTAGCTCAAGCGGAAACTGATATCAAAGAACTTTTAAAGTCTCAAAATAAGCCTGAAAACATCTGGGACAAAATTGTTCCGGGGCAACTTGCTCGTTTTATAGATGACAATACAACTCTAGACAAAGAGCTTGCTCTACTAGACCAAACTTACGTGTTAAACGACAAAATGACAGTTGCACAGGCTGTTGAAGCTGCTGCTAAAGAAGCTGGCGGAACTGCTGAGATTGTTGATTTCGTTCGCCTTGAAGTTGGTGAGGGAATTGAGAAAAAAGTTGACGACTTCGCTGCAGAAGTCGCTGCTCAAATGGGTTAAGGATTTTTCCTTAACCACTCCACCAAAAAACTCTTTTTATAAACCCCTAAATTTACACACCACAATACACATCCTCTTCAAAAATGATATAATTTTTTCAAATAAACCATAACGGTAGGTCAAGGACCAATTTTGAGCAAGAATAAAATCATTGTTATCGGCGGCGGCTACGGGGGACTTCGTACAGTTGAAAAATTGGCAAAAAATCCTCAAAACGAGATAGTGCTTTTAGATAAAAATTCATACCATTTTACGCAAACGGAAGTTTATGATTTAATAGCGAATGAGGAAGATTTTGCACAAGTAACTGTTGACCTTTTCACTTTTTGCAGCGGTTTTGAAGGCAATGTAACTTTTTTAAAACAAGAGGTTAACAATGTTGATTTTAAAAATAAAAAAGTTATCACAACCGTACAGAGATACAACTATGACTATCTTGTAATTGCCGTCGGTGCGCGCACAAAATTTGTAGAAGATGTTGTGGGTCTTCGCACACATGCTCACGGTATAAAATCGCTGCACCGTGCTATGTATTTTAAACAAAAATTCGAAATATCGCTTTTTAAAAGAGTTGAGGAGAGCGGGACAAGCTGTAAACCCATAAACATAATTGTAGCAGGCGGTGGACTTAGCGGTGTCGAGATTGCTGCTCAGATGGCATCATTTTCAAAAGAGTTTTACCATAAAAATAATTTTATATGCAGAAAATTAAACATAGTTCTTATAAATGCAAACAAACATGTACTTTACGGACTCGATGAAGTGCTGGTAGAAAAAACTGATATAAGATTAAAAGAGCTAGAGATAGTTATTAAAAATGATAGAAAAGTTGTCGAGATTACCCAAAATAGCGTTAGACTTAACTGCGGCGAAGTAATGCAGATGGATTTTATGATATTTACCGGCGGTATAGAACCAAATGCGCTAGTTCATAATCTAACACTTGAAAAAAACAGGGGCGGATACATTGTTTCAAACAGCTATCTTCAGGCACAAGACTATGCTAATGTTTTTGCTATCGGCGATTGCACAACTATATATAACGAGGGTAAGGTTGTCGCTCCTACGGCAGATACGGCTGAGCAGATGGCAGATATATGCGCTAAAAACATAACTAATCTCATAGAGTCCAAGCCTATGATTGAGCATAAAATAAAGTCAAGAGGTATTTTAATTGCCCTTGGCAGACGCTATGCAGTAGCTAAGATATTCGGCATCTACATTAGCGGATATTTTGCGTATATAATGAAAAAATGTGTTGAGAAGATTTACGCAAAAAGATTAGAGATTCGCTCGCGAAGAGGGTGCAAAAAGATATTTTCTAATTAAATTAGCTATAATCCTTTTATGAATTTATTATCTGCAAAAAATTTATCACATACCTTTGATTATCAGCTCTTTTCTCAAGTATCACTCGATTTAAACGAGGGAGAATCCATTGCAATCATTGGAGTAAGCGGAAGCGGAAAATCTACTCTGCTTAACATTCTATCAACACTTTTAAAACCGGATGAGGGATTTGTCTCTATATTCGGTGAAGATGTGTCAAGTATGAGCAAAAAAAAATTGTCGCAGATAAAAAGAGATGAGATTGGGCTTGTTTTTCAATCACACTATCTTTTTAAAGGTTTTACATGTTTGGAAAATCTTGAAGTTGCTGCCATCCTTTCAAATCAAGATATTGACCAAAATCTTTTAAAAAGATTAAAAATTGATGAAGCAATAAATCAAAAAGTGACAGAGCTTTCAGGCGGACAACAGCAAAGAGTCTCTATTGCAAGAGTTTTAACAAAACAGCCGCGTCTGCTTTTTGTTGATGAACCGACAGGCAATCTGGATAAATCAACCGCAAATGAAGTAATGGATATCTTTTTTGAATATATTGCTAAACATAGTGCAGGTATGATTTTGGTAACTCATGATGAAGAGCTTGCGTACAGATGCCACAAAGTTTATAAACTTATAAATAAAGAGCTGAAGGTATTAAAATGATAGCAGCTGGACATAAATTAGGTATGTTCAGATTATGTGAGATTTAGAAATGAACTGGACACAAGTATTTAGCGATACTTACATAGTCGGTTTTATACTTCTTTTTTTCAGATTCGGCGCTCTTTTTATGGCGGTGCCGATATTTTCTCATAATAGTATTCCCGCTAGCACAAAAGCCGCGATGGCATTTTTTTTCACAATAGTTTTTTACTCTTCAATGCCTCCTCTTGCGATACCAATCACGGTTCCTAGTATAATTTTAGCAATTTTAAGTGAGCTGTTTTTTGGTTTAGCAATAGGGACTATATTGCAAATCGCATTCAATGCCATAACATTTGCCGGCGGACAGATATCGTTTATGATGGGTTTTTCAATGGCTAGTGCGATAGACCCTCAATCAGGCATCTCTATGCCGATAATCTCGCAATTTTTATCTCTTATAGCGCTTATGGTGATCTTCTCAATAGATATGCATCACTGGATGCTGCTCTTTATTGACGGCTCTTTGCAAAATATTCCGCTTGGCGGTTTTGTAATGAGCGAAGATTTTTTTAATTATATAATCAAAGCTATGTCAAATATGTTTTTGGTCGGTTTTATGATTGCATTCCCGATTACGGCGCTCTCATGGCTTGCTGATGTTATCTTTGGAATGCTTATGAAGACTATGCCTCAATTTAATCTTCTTGTAATTGGTTTTCCAATAAAAATCATAGTTTCTTTTATCGTATTAATCGCAACATTTAGTGCAATTATGTTGATTTTAAAAGGCCAAATGCTAGAGGCTTTTAATTTTTTAGAGATGTTTTTTTAGTTTTTTTTGATACAATAATGTCAAAAGAGCCTCCAAAGGGAACCTGTAATGAAAATATTACTTTTAAACAATAATCCAGTAGTCAATAAATTAGTAACCTTAAGTGTGCAAAAGACTTCAGATGAGCTGAGCATAGCCGAAAGTATTGAAGCAATAGAGCCTAAAAATTATGATCTTTTGATTGTAGATGATGCATTTTATAGCGAAAATTTTATGCAAGATATAGGCAGTAAAATAAAGTTTAATAAATCTTTATTTATATGCGCTAAAGATGCTAAATTTACAGAAGAGTTTACTAGAATTCTTAAAAAACCATTCTTGCCTACTGATTTGGTTGAAGTGTTAATATCTCTAGGGAAAATGGTAGATACAATTGAGCTTGACAAGATGGAAGAGACTCATGATGCAGAAACGGACTCTTTTGATGATTTGGATGAAGCTGAGGGTCTTGATGAGATTGATGGTCTTGATGATTTGGACGAATTTGAGGGTTTTGACGAGCTTGAGGGCATTGACGAGCTTGACCAGCTTGATAATTTGGATAAAAAACCAAAGTCAAAGCCAGCTGAAGAAGAGTTAAATATAGATGAAACAGATGATACTTTAGAAGATGATAGCCTTGAAGGATTTGAAGAGCTTGGCTTGGACGAACTTGATGAAAATGAAGAGTATAACGAATTTGAAGATTTAGAGAGTGATGACAGAAAAGAAGCGGACGGCATTTTAGATAAAGATGAGCTTCAGGAAGTACAGAATCTTTTAGAAGAGACCGAGATGGAAGAAGATTTAGGGTTCGATGATAGCGATTTAGAGCTTGAAGATTTTGAAGAGTCAAAAGCTGAAGAAATAGAAGCTGAAGAGGTAAAAGCTGAAGAACCAGCTGATGATTTAGAATTTGATGAGAGCGACTTAGAGCTTGAAGATTTTGAAGAAGAGGAGAGTTTAGAAAAACCTGAATCAAATGAAGCAATTGATGAATTTGAAGAGGATTTAGAAAGCAAAGAAGTTACTGCAGATGAATCAGAGCCAGAGGAACAAAAAGCCCAAGAGCCGGTAGATGATTTTGAAGATTTGGCATCTCAAATTGAGAGTGCGGTACAAGCGCTAAGTGATGAAGATTTACAAACAGAAGTTGACCAAGACCTTTTATTTAACATTGACTCTTTGAGCAGCAGAGATTTAAAACTTGCAATCGGTGAAGAAGTGAATGATGAAGAGTTTGATAAATCTGGAACAATTGATGAAGCAGAGCCGCATGATGAAGAGTTTGAAGAGGATTTCTCAAACAATGCAGACAGTTCAAGCAAAAGCGGCAATGAAGGCGTAGAAGCTCTCAAAAAATTGCTAAAAGCTTTGTCAAACGAGGATGTTGCCGCTTCATTAAAAGGGATGAAAATAAGTATAAATATAACTCTCGGTGACAGGTAGTGAATCATAAGTCTGGAGCTATTTTAGTTCTCTCAGGTCCTAGCGGGGCAGGAAAGAGCTCTTTGTTAAATGAAGTAATTAATGATATCGGCGAGTGTTATTTCTCTATTTCAACTACAACACGTCCTGCAAGAGATGGCGAAATAAACGGCGTTCATTACCATTTTGTCGGCGAAGAAGAGTTTAAAAAAGATATAGAAGAGGATTTATTTTTAGAGTATGCATTTGTGCATGGCAATTATTACGGAACATCGATAAAGCCTGTAAAAGAGGCTCTAATCGCTGGCAAATTAGTTCTTTTTGATATTGATGTGCAGGGAAACGCTGTTGTTACAAACAGGCTTGGCGATATTACTACCTCTGTTTTTATTACGCCGCCAACGCTCTCAGAGCTTAAAAAGCGTCTTGAGTCACGCAAAACTGATTCACAGGAAGTGATTAAGCGCCGTGTGGATATGGCAAAAAAAGAGATCCAGAGAATCAGCGAGTATGATTTCCTTATCGTAAATGACAATCTCCAAGAGGCTGCTGATGTACTTAGGGTCATCGCAAACGCAGCAAGAGTTAAAATCCCAGGGAACGAAATAAATGATTTCGTTAGAAGCTGGGAAGATATATAGTAATAAGAGAATAAAATAGTTATCATAAGAGAAGTTACAGCTAATTTGGCTATAATTTCTGACTTTAATTTAAGAAAAGAGGAACGAGATAATGAGTATGCCTAGTGGAATGGAGTTAATATTAATTTTTGGAATTATTGTTTTATTGTTTGGTGCAAAAAAAATACCTGATTTAGCTAAGGGTCTCGGACAGGGTATTAAAAACTTTAAAAAAGAGATGAAGAATGATGAAGCAGAAGATATGAAAACTGCATCAACTGAGACTCCTAAGAAAGTTGAATCTGATAAAGAAGTTGCTTCAAAAGAAGCTCCAAAAACTACACATCAAGCGTAACTTTTGAAACAACGAGTATCGGCGCTTTTGCGCGAAAAGTTTGGTCGTGAAGTTGTTTTAGAAAAGCCTCGTGACCGTTCTTTTGGTCACTTTGCAACCCCAATTGCTTTCTCTTTGGCAAAAGAGCTCAAAGAGTCTCCTATGAAAATCGCCGATGAACTAGCCTCTTCATTTAATGAATCTGATATATTTAGCAGTGTTGATCCCGTAAAAGGTTATCTCAACTTTCGTTTAAGTGAAAATTTTTTAAATGAGTATGCAACTTGGGCATTGGAAAATCAAAATGAGTTTGCAAAACAGGATAAAAAAGAGAAAATTCTTTTAGAATTTGTCAGTGCAAATCCAACAGGACCGCTGCATATCGGACATGCAAGAGGTGCTGTTTATGGAGATACTCTTTATAGACTGGCAAAGCATCTGGGCTATGATATAACCGCTGAGTACTATGTAAACGATGCCGGAAATCAGATAGATTTGCTTGGTCTCTCTTTGCAACTTTACGGGCGTGAAAATATACTCAAAGAGAGCGTTGAGTATCCAGAGAGTTACTATCGCGGTGAATATCTCGAACCTTTGGCGCAAAAAGCCGTAGAGAAGTTTGGCATAGAGATTTTAAGTGATGAATCCCGCCAAAAAGAGCTCGCACTCTGGGCCAAAGACGGCGTTATGGAGATTGTTAAAAAAGATTTGGCGGATACAAATATTTTCTTTGACACTTTTGTTTATGAGTCGTCTCTCTATGCCGATTGGGACAGAGTTATGGCAAAAATGGGCGATGGAATCTATAAAAAAGAAGAAAAACTATTTATAGCATCATCCCAAAAGGGCGATGACGCAGATAGGGTTGTTGTTCGCGAAGATGGCCGCCCGACTTATCTAGCCGGTGATATAGTCTATCACAACCGAAAATTTGAGCGCGGATATAACCAGTACATAAACATTTGGGGTGCAGATCATCACGGATACATTGCAAGAGTAAAAGCTGCGGTAGAGTTTTTAGGGTATAACAGCTCTAAGCTTGAAGTTTTACTCTCTCAAATGGTAAGTCTTTTAAAAGATGGTGAGCCGTATAAAATGAGCAAACGAGCGGGCAATGTAATCCTTATGAGCGATATTGTCGAGGAGATTGGCGCAGATGCTCTGAGATTTATTTTTGCTTCAAAAAAGAGTGACACGGCACTGGAATTTGACTTGGCTGAATTTAAAAAGCAGGACAGTTCAAACCCTATTTTTTACATCCAATATGCACATGCCAGAATAAAAACAATCATTTCAAAGAGTGATTTGAGTGAAGATGAGATTATGTCGGCAAGCCTGAAAAACTTAGACGAAAATGCAGATATTTTAATGTTTGACGCGCTTTTATTGCCCGAAATAGTTGATGACGCATTTTCCACAAGACAGGTTCAAAAACTGCCTGAGTATCTGAAATCGCTTGCAGCCTCTTTGCATAAGTTCTATTATGATTGCAGAATTATAGGAACAGAGGATGAAGCAAAGCTTCTAAAACTTTTGATGTTGGTTGCATTATCCCTTAGAACAGGGCTTTCTTTGATGGGAATTACCGCAAAGGATTATATGAGCAAAGAGCAGGAGTAATTTCTACTCTTGTAGCTCAAGCTTCGGATAAAGCTTTGAGATTTCACCAAGTTGCGACTTTGTAATTTGTATCAAAATCGGATTTTTGCTCTTATCTAACCAAGCGGCTATTTTTCTAATATCTTCGAGGCTCATAGATGTGCATCCCGCGGTGGGCTCATCTTTTGCTTTTTCTACATGTATAAATATGCAAGAACCACTCTCTTTAATCTGTTCTTTGTTGTGCCCGACAACTATTCCCAATTCATACTGTCCATCATCTCTCCTCATGTATTCAAAACTTTTAGGCTCTTTATCTTTGATTTCTATGATTTGGTTGTAATATTTTGAGTTTGAATCATCTACGCAGATTAAATCTTTAGTTGCATGAAGATATGGCATTTTAAATTTTAACTCTTTCTCGTAACCAAATATTGAATCAAGAGTAAATACGCCAATCGGTGCTTTTTTGTCGCCTTCTTGTTTTAGGGGCTCATTGTCGGTGTGTAAAAGCGCTGTTATGCCGAGCCCAAAGCCGAGACCATTTCTACCGATGTTTACTTCAAGAGGTTCAAAAACTCTTTTATTCTCTTCAAAACAACTAAGCATTGCTTTTTGAGAGTTAAAATCATTGCTAAGCACCAAAACTATTTGCTCGCCGGCATAGAGAAAGATTTGACAAATTGTAATAATTAAGAAACTTTTTACCATAAAGTATGTTACTATTACTAAAGTATGAAACAGATTAATTTATTAGAGATGGAAAAGGTTTATGAGTATTAATATAAGAAAAGCAACTAGCACTGACGCAGCGTTCTTAGCGCAAATGATTTTGCAGAGCACCAGGGCTGACAAAAAAATCGGTATTTACGATTTAATTTTTAAAACTAACAATGATGAGCAAATTTTAAAAAATTTAGAAAAACTAACAAATACAACAGCAAAATCAAATTGTCATTTTAGTAATTTTTTAATTGCGGAGATTGACGGTAAAAGTGTCGGCTCACTTGCCAGCTATGAGCCGAGAATTGTAACAAAAGAGGTTTTTTTAGCATCTCTTAGTGAGATTGGCGTAAATGGTGAAGAGAGCGAATATTTGGGACTTATGGATATTTGCGGCTTTCCTCTAAATAGCAGAACACTTGTTTTTGACTATATGGAAGAGTTGGAAGGTTTTATGGATGTTGGAATCCTAAAAGCGCTTATGCACAAAAGCCTCCTAAACGCAAGACTAAAAGGGTATCGTATAGCACAAACAATAGTCGAAATAGGCTCGTTGGAGACTCTTCTTTATTATAAAAAGCTTGGTTTTAAAGAGATTAAGCAAAAAGAGTGCGATCCTTATAAAGAGATTTTTGGCAGACCCGGTTTAGTTTTATTATCTATAGAATTTTGATTGGTTTAGCATAGAACTTTCCGCTCTCTCCCTCATTCCTTCTTTGCTTGCTATTGCATTAGCGCTCTATACCAGAAATGTGCTTTTGTCGCTTTTTAGCGGCATAGTTCTTGGCGTTTTTATTTTAAACAACTTCTCTTTAGTTTCGTCATTTTTTGCTATTTTTGAGCTCTTTTTCTCTATGCTTAGTGAACCTTGGATATTAAAAACTTTGGCTTTTGCTATATTGGTCGGAAGTATTATGGAACTCATTGAAAAATCGGGCGGAATTGAAGGTTTTGTTGATTTTATGCAAAACAGGGCAGGGCTTGTATCTTCACCACGCTCGGCACTGGTTCTAAGCTACATCATAGGCGTAGTCATATTTGTAGAGTCGTCCATAACTTCCTTGATAGCCGGCGCAGTTGGGCGACCTTTTTGTAAAAAATATAAAATTCCAAGTGCAAAACTTGCTTTTGTATGTGACTCAACATCTGCACCGGTCAGTTCGCTTATTGTTTTAAACGGATGGGGCGCGCTTTTGCTGGGACTCATTACAACTCAAGTGGCGCTAAATGGTATAGATGTAAACCCATTATCCTTGTTGTTAGACGCGGTTTTGTATAATTTTTATGCCATCATGGCTCTTATCGTTACTTTTGCAGCCATCTGGTTTAACATTGATATAGGTGCTATGAAAAATGCAAAACCTGCCATTGTTGAGAAACCGCACGGCGACATAAAGCATGCAAGTATGTTTTATATGGTATTGCCGATACTTTTGATGATAGCTCTTGTTTTTCTTTTTATGTATATTACAGGCGGCGGCGATATTTTAAAAGGGAGCGGTTCTAGCTCTATCTTTTACACAATGCTCTCGACACTTGTTTTTATGCTTGTTTACTATGTCGGAACGAAAAATATGAGTTTTAAAGTATGGAGCAAAATCTCTTATGATGGAGCTTTAAAACTTTTTCCGATTGCGTTGATACTTCTTTTTGCTTTTGCAATAGGCGAGGTTATCACAACCCTTAAAACAGGGCAATATTTAGCCTCTTTGGTAAATGAAAATTTGAGTATTTATCTTTTGGCTGGGGTCATATTTTTACTGGGTGCTATTATCTCTTTCTCTACCGGTACAAGCTGGGGGACTTTTAGTATAATGATTCCGGTTGCCGTTCCTATGGCCGTTGCAATGGATGCAAATATTGCTCTTTGTATCGGAGCTGTTATATCTGGCGGTGTATTTGGGGATCACTGCTCGCCGATTTCAGATACGACTATCATATCTGCCATGGCAAGTGATTGTGAGCTTATAGAGCATGTAAATACTCAGCTGCCTTACGCATTGATTAGCGGAATAGCGGCGTTTGTACTCTTTATAATTTTTAGTATTATCTAGACTTTTAAAACGCTGTTTATAGAGTATCTCATATCTTCATCAAGATTTTCCATACCGGTTAGCATCCATCGTAAATAAGCAGCGTCACTTGCAGCTACCTCTTTTAAGGTTTTGCCTTTGTACTTTCCAAAGTTAAATGATTTTATTAGAATAGGCGTTGCGGTTAAAGAAACCATTTTATCGACCGGATTTTCGCTTGGAAATTGTGCTAAAACAATCTCTTTTAGCTTGCTTAAAAATAGTTTTAACACTAAAACATCACCGATAGCATCATGCGCTTTAACTACAATGTTTAAAGCGTCCGCCTCTCTCTGCTCCTCTTTGTATAACTCCATTTTGTAGCGAAAATATTGAAGTCTGTGAGCCTCTTCATCAGGAAGAAGATGTTTTGCAACTCTAAGGGTGTCTATAACTCTCATTTGGGTTTTAAAGCCCTCTTTCTCAAGCATAGTTATATCGAATGGGGCGTTATGAATAATAAGATAATTTTCATTTGTGTTTAGCTCTTGAAGTCTTTTGTAAGCGCCGCTCTCTTTGCATGCAGGTTTGCCCTCAAGCATGCTTGGTGTAATTCCGTGAACTTCCATAGCACCAAAACCAATTGGAACCTCCGAGCTAAAAAGCTCATTTTGAACCTCAAT
Source organism: Sulfurimonas sp. (assembly GCA_030654155.1). Lineage (GTDB taxonomy): Bacteria > Campylobacterota > Campylobacteria > Campylobacterales > Sulfurimonadaceae > Sulfurimonas. The sequence goes on from JAURYA010000133.1 coordinate 24,832, forward strand.
CTCTTTTTCGCCCAGTACCATAAATCCAAGTTGGATAACTCTGTCTTGCTCGCCTGTTCCTGTTGTTTCTGTGTCTAAAATAATATATCTTTTTGCCAAATCTCTACCTTTTGTTTTTCTGCCTCGAAAGAGGCTAGCTTTAGTGCCTGTGCGGCTAGCGTAGCCAAAGGAATTACTTCCTTTGGCGGTTTACAAGAGAAAGCAGTCTAACATATATTCGCTTTGAGCATGCAAATATTCGGGGCTTAGCTCGATTTTTATGGTCTCTTCTCCAATTTTATAGCTGCAAAACTGGACAAATTTAAGTTGGATTGTTTCGCCGTTAAACTTAAAATTTCTAATCGCCAGCGGCTCGTTTAACTCCTCCAGCAAATTTTGAATATACTCTATGGATTCTTTAGAAGGCTGAAGGTTAAGAAGTTTGTAAAAGATAGGAATTCTTATCTCTAAAGAGAACCCTTCATCAAGTGTAATATATGTGTGGTATATGCCACGAGCAAGTTTAAGCGCATCCGGAGAAAGCGGCTCTGCTAGTAAGTTTTGTTTAATAATTACATCTGAATTCATAACTACCATATTATATTTATAACTATTAAAAGTATATAAAACTTATTGTAATATACTACGCTTAAACATTTTTTGAGGTATTTTTAATGAACAGATTTTTTTTACTAGCTCTTTTTTTTCCTATTTATTTGGTGGCGTTAAAAATAGAACAGACACCAATAGAGTTTGGCGAGATGAGAGTGGAACTTACAAAAGAGTACATAAAATCACACTATAAGCTAGATGTAAAAGATATTAAAATTGTTCCTAAAATTATTGTTGTTCATCATACCGCAATAGATGATTTTAATGATTCGCTCTCCCGTTTCACCTCACAAACATTGCCAAGCGATAGACCGGAAATTGTTAATGGCGGGGCGGTTAATGTCTCTGCTCACTTTATGGTTGAGCGTGATGGAACTATTCATCAGCTTATGCCGCTTGATTTTATGGCAAGACATGTAATAGGGCTAAATTACAGTTCAATCGGGATTGAGAATGTCGGCGGGCAAAATTCCAAAGATAACTTGACTTCAGAGCAGCTAAGGGCAAATATAGAGTTGGTTAAAGAGCTGAAAAAAATATTTCCGACAATAGAGTATCTTATAGGGCATTATGAGTACAGATGCTTTGAAACAGATGAGCTTTGGCTTGAGGCAGATAGAAAATATAGAACATTTAAAGATGACCCCTCTGTAAGATTTATGAACGAATTAAGGGCAAATCTGAGCGGTTTTAAGGGTGCACCTTGCATCCAAGGGCATAAATGATAAGTTCTCCGCTTCTGTATCTTTTATCGCTCGTATTTTTAGTGGCAATAGTTACTTTAATCGAGCAAAAGAGCAGACTGAAAATTTTTAAATTTGTCCCTGCCGTCGTAATGATATACATCTTTAGTATGCTTTTTGCCTCTTTGGGCATGTTTGAGCAAAACGAAGCTATCGACACCGTTTATGAAAATACAAAAAAATATCTGCTTCCC
>JAURYA010000017.1 GCA_030654155.1 Sulfurimonas sp.
TCTTTTGTTATATCGGAAAAAATAGCGCTGTAATGCCCATACTCCTCTGAAATCAGAGATACTCCGACCGTAAAGTAGTACTCTTTTTCATCGTAAATAATTTTTACTTGATTTTTTTTTGGATTTTTTATCAGATACTCAAGCCAATTAATTCCATCCATATTTTTGTAAATATACCCATCCTTTTCTACGAAAAAGTCGGATATTGATTTATGCTCTTTTTTAAACTCTTCAAGTGTATTGTATTTGTTAAAATATTTAAAAAATGTTTTATTTACCTCGACTATACTGTTTTTGTCAACCACGACAACAATGTTTGATGACGAGTCAATTATATTTTTATAGTACATTTTTTGTTTTTCTATTTTGTCATGCACAAATTTTCCAAAAAACAGAGCCAAGAGTATCGCTACAGAAAGGACAATACTAAACCACTTGTATATAAAAAAGTCTAAATCTTCACCCAACATCCCGCCTAAGCGCTTAGAATTCTCTACTAAATCAACATAGAGCCACGCAGACAGAAGCAGTGCGGCTATAACAATAATCCCGACTATAAATAATTTATTTGTTTTAAAAATATGAATCCCTCTGTTTTGATATATTCTACCAATTATTTTCTTTGTTTAAAAGATATGTTTTTAGCAAATCTGTATTTAGCCCCATCGCCGTGCTCTCAAAACCCTTTACCTCTTTTATGTACCTTTTGCAAAATCCCTCAACCATGCACGCTCCGGCTTTTCCACGCCAATCGCCGCTTGCAAGATAATTTTCTATATCATCCAAATCAAACTCTCTAAAGATGTAGTCGGTTTTGGAGATATCAATTATCTTCATTTTTTTTGACTGAAAAATCATACATGTAATTATGCTTACGACACTCCCGCTTTGTGAGAGTAAAATATCTCTTGCCTCCCCAGCGCTCTTTGCTTTTCTAAGTATTTTGCCGTCCGCAGTTACAACGGTATCTGCAACCAAAAGCGGATACTCATCATATCCAAAAGCCTTTATATTTGCTTCAAACTTTCCAATTGTGGCAAGATATACAAAGTTTTTTGGAGATGTTGCGACTACGCTCTCCTCGTCAAAATCAACACTCTCTTGAATGAAATCTATGCCAGCATTTTTTAGAAGCTCTGCGCGTGTCACCGAAGAGGAAGCGAGTCTTATCATTAAAGGCTACTTGAGAGGTACGTTCCTAAAAATATAGCTGTAATGCCAAGGACAATATTTAAAGGAACCATAACTTTTCCGATAAGCTCAAGCTGATTTTTTGCACCGACCATATTGCCCTCGTTTAAAAACCTCTCGCCTCTGTTTCTTCTAAAAATCATAACCATCAAGTTGATAAACATAACGCTCCAGATGCCCTCTTTTGCGTGAGAAAGAGGACTAAGGTCGCTCTGGCTGAGTCCATACCCTTTTATCATAAAAATCGCTGTAACGATTAAAATAATTACAAAAGGAAGTACGATTGCGAACAATCTTTTAAGCGCGTGGGCAATACGCTCTAACCTCTTTTGTGGAGACTCAATCTCTAAAAACGAGTAGTGAGCCGCGTAACGCATCGCAATCATACCGCCTACCCAGACAACCGCACTTATTACGTGTAGAAAAACTATAAACGTTTTATACTCTAAGAAAATCTCCTGCATTAAGAGAGAATCTCTGTTATATATTTCAGTGCCTCGGCTTTTGCATCTGTAAGCTTAGTAATATCTTTTCCGCCGGCTTGAGCAAAGTCAGGGCGTCCGCCGCCGCCTCCGCCAAGAAGAGGAGCTATATGCTTAATCCAATCACCCGCTTTTGCGTCTGCATTTTTGACACCCGCTGCCATCAACACTTTGTCATCTTTTACCTGAAATAAAATTGCGCAGAGCTTCTCGTTTTGGTTTTTAAGCTCATCAATCTTCTCTTTGATATCTCCGTTTGCAAGCTCATCCACCACAACGCTAATGCCGTTTATCAGCTGGACTTTTATATCTGCTTTTATGCTGTTTTGAGCATCATGAAGCTCTTTTTTAAGCTCGGCAACGTTTGATTTAAGTCTGCTTATGCCTGCCATAACATCAAGATTTTTAACCTCTGACTCAATCTCTTTGATAAGCACTCTCTGCTGGGTAAAGTGCTCATACGCCGCATGTCCGCAAACCGCCTCTATACGCCTTACACCTGCACTTACACCACTCTCTTTTGTGATGATAAACGAACCGATAAAGGCAGTATTGTCAACATGTACTCCGCCGCAAAATTCGACACTCGCATCGCCAAAACTCACCACTCGAACCTCATCGCCGTACTTCTCGCCAAACTGAGCTTTTGCTCCAGACTTTTTAGCCGCTTCTATGCTCATAACCTCTGTATTAGCGCTAATCCCAAGCATAATCTTGTTGTTTACCATAGTTTCAATCTCAACTAGTTCAGCGTGAGTAAGAGCCTTTGGATGAGAGAAGTCAAATCTAAGTCTTGTTGCTTCTACAAGTGAACCCGCTTGAGAGATATGGTCTCCCAAAACTTCATATAGCACCCCATGAAGCAAGTGTGTAGCAGAGTGATGTTTAGTTATCTCATTTCTTGAGATATCAACAACAGCCTCAATGCTATCTCCGACTTTTAACTCTTTAGTTACTGAGATTTGAGATAGATTTAGTCCAAAAAACTTCTTCGTATCTTCTACTTTTGCAAAGCCTGTAAGCTCTCCGCCATCACCGCACTGCCCGCCGCTTTGAGCATAAAAAGGAGTAGCATCCAAAAACACCCACCCTTTTGAGCCTGAGGAAAGCTTATCTGCATGATGATAATTTTCGTCCAAGAGTGCCAAGACTTTGCTTTTATGTTTTGTGCTCTCATACCCGACAAAACTGTTTTCGCCAAACTTCTCTAAAAGTTCTTTAAAATCTCCTGCAACCGCATCATCTCCGCTGCCTTTCCAAGCAGCTTTTGCACGAGTGCGTTGCTCGCTCATCAACTCTTCAAATTTAGCAGAGTCAAGTTTTAAATCTTTCTCTCTTAACATATCTTCAGTCAAATCAAGAGGGAAGCCAAAAGTGTCGTATAGTTTAAAAGCAACCTCTCCGCTGAAAATGCCTTTTGTGTTTTTGAGCTCCTCGTTAAAAAGCTCTATCCCCGATGCGATAGTTTTGAAAAATCTCGCCTCTTCTAGTTCTATCTGCTCTTTAACCGCGTTAGCTTTAGTTGCCAAGTAGTCGTACTCTCTTCCCATTATCTCTATTACCGTATCGACAACTTTGTACATAAACGGTTCGCTAAAACCAAGAAGATAACCATGTCTTACCCCGCGGCGAAGAATACGGCGAAGAACGTAACCGCGCCCCTCGTTTGAGAAGTTTACGCCCTGAGCAAGTAGAAAAAGCACTGTTCTTATGTGGTCTGCTATAACACGGTAAGATGCCCCTGTCGCATAGCTATACTCTTCTCCCAAAAGCTCCTCGACCTTTTTAATAATCGGCATAAAAAGAGATGATGAGTAGTTGCTTGTAACGCCCTCGCTGATTGCAACAGCACGCTCTAGCCCCATTCCCGTGTCGATTGACGGTTTTGGAAGAGGTGTCAAGGTGCCATCACTGCTTCTCTCATACTGCATAAATACAAGATTCCAAATCTCTAAAAATCTGTCGCCGTCTCCGCCCATATAGTCTTCAGGTCCGCTAAAACTCTCTGCACCTTGGTCAAAAAATATTTCGCTACACGGTCCACACGGTCCGGTATCGCCCATCTGCCAGAAGTTGTCTTTATCGCCAAGACGCATAATTCTATCTATACTTATATGTTTTTGCCATAGTTTCTCAGCTTCATCGTCGCTCTCATGAACCGTAACCCAAAGTTTCTCTTTTGGAAATTTTAAAACCTCGGTTATAAACTCCCACGCATAGTCAATAGCATCCTCTTTGAAGTAATTACCGAAGCTAAAGTTGCCCAGCATTTCAAAAAAAGTGTGGTGTCTTGCGGTGTAACCGACATTTTCCAAGTCGTTATGCTTTCCGCCTGCACGGATACATGTCTGACACGAAGTAACACGCGGATTTTGTGGAACCGGAATCTCACCCGTAAAAATAGACTTAAAAGGCACCATGCCGGCATTGTTAAACAGCAGCGTTGCATCGTCTGGAACAAGCGGCGCGCTAGCAACTCTATCGTGGTTTTTTGATTCAAAAAATCTTAAAAATTCTTCTCTAATATCCATACATCTGTCTCTTGCTATAAAATTGTGCGATTATACCCAAAATATAGTATCAATACTCTTTAACTTGACATACGCCTACTTTTTATGACAGCGGGAACAGAGCCCCATTACGGTTTCGCTCTGCAAAAGAGAGGGAGCATTTGAGACATGCGGATTGTGACAGCTTATGCAGCTAAGCTCCTTGCCGTTTCTTGATGGGTCTTTTACATTATGCGTAGGGTGCGCCGCTCTTCCAAAGGTTTTAACGACATGAATCCCCTCAATCTTATCCTTATGGCAGGTTGTGCAGAGCTCCCACGCCGCCTTTCTTAGATAAAATTCGCTTGATGAAGAGTGTGCATTGTGGCACTTGTTACAGCGTCCAGACTCTGCAGGTTCATGATGAAACCGCTTTGCGCTCCACTGCTCTTGATTTTTTTTATGGCATGAAAAGCAAACATCTCCGATGGGGTCAGGAACGCTGTATTTTGTTCTGTTTTCATCTGCTTGATTATAGATTCCGACTTTGCCGTTGTGACAAGATGTGCAGAGCCAGTTAATTGAAGGGGCATGGGAGTGCTTCTCTTTGTTGATATTTTTATGGCACTCGTAACAGTTGGATTTTTTAATGTCAAGAAATGCTACATCCTTTACCTCATTAACGCTCATATCATGACATTTTGAGCAAATTTTCTCATTTTTCTCATCGTGAAAGTAATTTTTGGCATATTTTTGCGGCGGATATCTATGCTCTTTATCAACCTTTGATACCAAAAAAATATCTCTTGTCTCCTCTTTTACAACCGCGCCTTTTTTATACCCGACTACCTTGATGCTGTTTTGTCCAAAATGCAAATTTATGCTTTTACAGTAGTGTGAGCGTTTTGGATTGACCTCAATTGTGAATGTCTCATTTGCATCACTGACTATTACGACGGAGTCAACAGAGGCGCTATGGGCCTCAACCACAAATGAGGCAATACTCTCTTGACTAATCTGCGCAAATGACGGATTTACAACCCTAAATACCGCTGTCTCCTGAGCAAAAAGCGCGATAGAAAAAAGTGCAATAAAGAGCGCAATTTTTATGTACATGTAACTTTTCATTTTGCCGCCTTTTTGGCTATTTTTTTAAGAAAAAAAGGCTGGTTTGAAGCATGAGGCGTATGGCAATTTATACATAATTCTCCGTTGCTATTTCCAGAACATGCAGAATTTTTAATCTGCTGTGTTTGAATATCTTTATCTTTATGGCACCCCAGACATATCTCGTTGACAGGTTTTCGTAAAAACATTTTGTGCGGGCTTGAGTGAGGGTTATGGCATCTGTTGCAATCCCCAGAATCAAGCGGCTCGTGAGTATATTTTGCACTGCTCCAGAGCTCTTTATTCTCTTCATGACACTCAAGACATGAGTGATTTACAGGCTCAGGTGCAATATATTTTGATTGATTTTTTTTGCTATGACAGCTTGTGCAGAGCCAGTTGGCAGCTGGAGCATGAGCATACTTCTCTTTGGTAATATTTTTATGGCACCCATAGCAGTTTGATTTTGTAATATCTTCAAATGCCACGCCTTTAACCTCATTAACGCTCATATCGTGGCATTTTACGCAACTTTTTTCATTTGTGTCAGTGTGGAAATAATTTTTACTGTATTTTTGCGGCGGGTATTTAAACTGATGGTAGAGCTGTGAGTAAACATAGACATCTCTTGTTTTTTCATCAACCAAAACACCGTTTTTATAGGCTCGGATGATTACCCTGTTTTCGCCAAGCCTGAGTGAGATATTTTTGCACTCAGTCTCTCTTTGGCTCTTTATATCTATGTTTATTTGCTCCAAAGCAGTAGTTATCTTAAGCGCATCAACGCCCTTTTTATCTATCTTTGTAACAACATTCAGAGTCAATTCACTCTGCAATACATTATCTTGCGGAGTGATTACCTCTATAAATTTCTCTTGCGCAAAAGCAGTCATAAAAGAGATAGATATGACTATAACCGCCCTAAGAGAAGGATAAATCCATTTCACTTACCGATTCCTTTTGGATTTACACGGTCGTATGCAAACTCTTTATGACAAGCCGGAGCACAAGAGCCTCCCTCCGGAGTTTCAACAAATCTAAGCGGGAATTTCACCCCGTTAAAATCGGTATAGTCACGAATCAGGTGCGAATATTTAGAAGCATGCTCATCATGACAAGCTCTGCAAGAACGCCCTTTTCTGTCGTTTACATGCAAGTGATGCAGGTTTACGTCTCCATCACGAAAAGAGGTAATATTATGCTCATTTGATTTTATAAACTGCTTAGTTATTTTTTTCTCGCTGTGGCACTCAAAACAGAAGAAATCTTTATTTTCTAAATTTGCATAAAAATTCTTGGTAAATGACTTTCTCAAGAGACTAAAATTATCTGAACCGTGCGGATCATGACAAGCTGAACACCCTTTTTTAGGGTCTTTTATCGGTTTATGCCAATTTGGATTCTCATCAAAATGTTTTTTCATATTCATAAGCATCCCGCCATCCTCATCAGATTTAACCTCTTTGTCATGGCAGTTCAAACATGTAGCAACCGGCTCTTTTTTTAACAGTTTTTTATGTTTCGTTGCATGCGGGTCATGACACTCCAAACAGCGTTTTTGGCTTGTATTTACACCGCCGTGCTTAAACTTGGAGTGCGTTATCTTCTCCTTCTCATCATCATGACAACTTAAACAGAGATCCATTTTTGCATCAAGTTTAAGAAGTGATTTATGATTTGCGGTGTGTGCTTCGTGGCACTCCAAACAGCTCTTCTCTACAATCGGCTTATGTTTTACCTCTAAACTCATATCTACAAAGAGTTTTTTTGCTTTTGCGCCAAATGTGCTTTTTCTATCGTGGCATTTCATACAGAGCTCATTTATAGAATCACTTTTCAAAAGCATCTTGACATTTGATTGATGAGGGTCATGACAATCAGTACATTTTCCGTCTTTAACAGGAGCATGGTCAAACTCTTTGCTGTAGCGTGTTTTATGGCACTCATAACAAATATCTTGAATCTCTTTTTTTATCAACGCTCCCGGGTTTTTACTATTTGAATCGTGACAAATCTGACAAGCCCCCATTTTAAAAGGCTCATGCAGATATTTTTTGAGCGGTTTAAACTTATCAGGCAAATCTTCAAGTTTAACTATTTTTGCCTCTTTGGCTTCAAGCTTGTTGTGATGAGGCATCTCTTCAGCTCTTATCTCGTCGGCTTTGATTTCGATTGGAGCTTTGGGAGCATTTAACTCTTTTTTCTTATCTATAGAGCTTTTTATTTCTTTTGAAATTTTAGAAATATTAATATCTCTAAGCTCCTCATCGCTAATAGTAATATCTGTATCCTCATAGGCGTGTTTTGCGTTTTTAAGAGCTTCCGCTATATCGCCCATTACAACAACAAAACGGCCAAGCTTATCGCCGATGCTGTATGTTTGAAACATATATCCAACAACGCCGAGTACTAGCAATGCGCCTAATAACTTTGAGATATTTTTCTTCAATTTTCTACCTTAATAGATCTAGATAAATTTGCCGACAGGACAACTCTCCTCGGTAACATTCTCACGAAGAAGTTTTTTTCTATCTGCATGATGTGGACTGTGACATTTATTGCAATCAAGCGCTTCTAGCTCTGCTGTTATTTTTGACTGAGGTTCATGACACTTATAGCAAAGTTCAGAAACAGTATGCGTAACAATCGCCGCAGGTTTTGAGCGTTTTGGAGAGTGACAAACAGCACAAGCTCCCATAGTAAAAGGCGGGTGTCCATACTTTTTAAATGGTTTCAGAGCTTTAGGCAATTCATCTTGATTAATCTCATCTGTACAACCTGTATTTGCTTCTATATACTCGACACTCATCTCATCAAGCGACCTAGGATCTCCGTGAGTTGCATTGCTAAGAGATATTGCAATATTTTTTGATATTGTCCCAAGACGCACAAGCTTCTCTCCAACACCGGTAACTACCGCCAAAATCACAAGAAGAACGATGACACCGGCAACTATTGCCGGTTTAATATATTTTTTTTCCATCATCTGTCCCTAATGCCCTTCATTTTCATTACTCTGTTTCTCTTCATCCGGTGCAGGAGGAAGATGTTTTTCCAGCTGATAGTGACCGACATGCTTATGGCAATCAACACACTTTGCATTCTCTTTTTTGCCATCATCACCGCTAACTACAAGTTTTTTAGCAAAGTATGCTTTATGAGCCGTAAAGGCTTTTTTATTTGGTCTTGTTCCTAGTAGAAGATTTTCATGACAGTGCAGACATGCAGAGTCATATACCCAGTGGCGTCTCTCTTCACGGCGTTCATGCCAATCTATCTTTGAAGTATCATGCGTAGTTTCAACCCACACATCCCACAGCCCTGTTTTTACTTTTTGTACCAAATATCCCGCGGTTGATTCATGCGGAAGATGACAATCAGCACATGTTGCCATAACGCCGCTCTCCCCATAACCGCCGTGAATATCATTTCTATAAGCTGCCGCCATCGGCTTCATTGAGTGGCACGAGCCGCAGAAATTAACACCAGACGTATGCTTAACCGCAATAACCGTAACAAATGACGTCGCCAATCCAATAACAACACCAGCCACAACCATACCAATAATAACCCATATTCCAAAAGAATATTTTCTCTTTGTTTCTTTATTTATCACTTTTTCTTCTTCCATTTTACTTTCCTTCTCAGCATTATTAAATTTTTTTGATTAATATAAACTAAATTTTTAACAAAAGTTTAGTTTTTGTTTGAATGTGATTTTTTTGTGATTTTTTTCTGGTAATTTTGATATTTAATATAATTTTTTTATATAATTGTATCTTTGTTAATAATAATAATTAATTATAAAAAATTAAGAAATCTGGATTTTTTTTAAGAAATAAATTTGATAACTGTTGATATAATAACCCGATATAGTAAGATATCCGCGGAGGGGTTAGTTATGAAAAAAGTATTGCTAGTTGTTTTTATACAGTGTCTGTTTGTTGCAGGTTTTGCAAACGCCGCAGAGAAAATGGATATGAACAAACAAGCTTTTATGTCCGTTAAAGTAAAAGCTGAAAAAGGTGAAGCAAATAGTCAATTTGCGCTTGGCGGAATGTACTATCAAGGGATGGTTACCAATAAAGATTATGCAATGGCTGCGAGTATGTATAAAAAAGCAGCAGATCAAGGGCATGTCAAAGCGATGTATAATCTTGGAGTTATGTATCAAAAAGGGGACGGAGTTGCTCAGAACAACAAAGAAGCAGTTGCTTTGTTTACTAAAGCAGCTAAAAGCGGCGACCAAAAGTCGGCGCTTCACTTAGCAGACCTCTATTTTAGCGGCGACGGCATAGAAAAAGATTATAACAAAGCATTCCCTCTATATAAGCAGGTTGCAGATGCAGGCTATCCGCTGGCACAACATAAAGTGGGCACTATGTACAAAGAGGGCATGGGAACTAAGCAAGATATGAAAAAAGCAAAAGAGTACTTAGAAAAATCAGCGATGCAGAGTTGTGGAGAAGCGCAGTATATTCTTGGCAAAATGTACCTTGAAGGCGATGGAGTAGGCAAAGACAAAAAAGAGGCTGAAGACCTTCTAAAAGATGCTTACCTTAATGGAAAATCAGAAGCAAAAGTTATTTTAGACCAAGAGCATTGGGATGTGGAAGCACAAAACCCGACTCTTCCGGAGGAGTAGGAGATGAAAAAAGTTTTATTTCTTATAATCTCGATTGCTTCTATTGCTTCTGCTACACAGCTATTTGAGAAGTGTGCCTCGTGTCACGGCAAAAAAGGCGAAAAACACTCTAAAGGTTTAACAAAGAGCATTGCAGGTATGCCTGCAAAAGATGTTACAAAAATACTCCAAGAGTATAAAGCCGGAAAAAGAAACACTTACGGTCTTGGAACTATGATGCAGGGCCAAGCCGCTAAACTCTCCGATGCCAACATTGAAGAGCTTGCTGCGTATGTCGCATCGCTTCCTCCGATAGTTGAAATTGCTACAAAACCTAAGTTAACGTCGGACATGACAACTGAGGAGATTTTTGAGAAGTGCGGCATCTGCCACGGAGAAAAAGGTCAGAAAAAATCACTGGGTGTAAGCAGACCGATTGCAGGAATGAGTGCCGCAGAAATTGTCAAGGATTTAAAAGAGTATAAAGCCGGCACAAGAGACACATATGGCCGCGGAGAGATGATGCAGGGACAGGCTACAAAGCTTACTGACGCACAGATGAATGCGGTGGCTATTTTGATTGGGTCTCTGCCACCGGTAAAATCAGAAGAAGATAATATCGCGCAAGACAAAGCCAACAAAATAACTCAAGAACAGGTTGACTATAACAAGTTTATGGAGGAGTATTTCAAAACAAGCAAAAACCCTAACGAAACTTTTGATGCGGCAAAAAAAAGATATGAAGAACACCAAAAAATATTAAAGGAAAATAAATGAATAAAATCTCGATATCTATCAGCGTTGCTGCACTCTTAATTATGTGTGGCTGTAGTGACAAACCAAAAGAGCAGGAGCAAAACGCTACTTCTCAACAAACACAGAGCGTTGAGGCTCCTCAAAGTATGTATGGCGTAGCTGCCACACAAGAACAAGCTGCTGCGCCGGCTGAGGGTAATCTGCAACTCAACACTCAGCATATTGCCAAGGTGTTAGAGACTATGAATGGCGGTGGATATACATACGCAAAAGTTGACGAGAGCGGAACCATTTACTGGATTGCGGGACCGCAAACAAATATTACGGTGGGAAGCAAAATCTCTTTTCTTGAACAGATGGTTATGACTGATTTTACAAGCAAAGCATTAAACAAAACGTTTGACCAAATCTTATTTGTAAGCGCAATTGTACCGACAGACAAATCTGCTCAAAGCACTTCTGCTCAAGGCTCGACTGCTCAAACAACAGCACAGGGCAAAGCCGGAGCAGATGCTCATGCTAATTGCAACCACGATAAAGAACTTACTCTAGCGCCGGTTGCAAGCACTGTAAAAGTAGCTAAAAATGCAAATGGATATACAATAGAAGAGTTATATACAAAGAAAGCAACACTTAAAGATAAAAGCGTAAAAATAAATGCTAAAGTAGTAAAAGTGTCTAAGAACATTATGGGTAAAGATTGGGTTCACCTGCAAGATGGCTCAGGTGCCGCAGGAACTGATGATATTATTGCAACGGCAGCTAACTCAACTGTACAAGTTGGAGAAGCTGTTACGGCAAACGGGACAATTAAAACAGATGTTGACCTTGGATACGGTTACAAATTTCCTGTACTTATCGAAGATGCTAAATTTACTAAATTATAAATTGAAATGAAGATGGGTGACACACCCATCTTACTTCTTTGGAGGAAAATCTTTAAAAAGCTCAGAAATAACTTTCTTTAAGTACTCACTCTTCTCTTCTTGCGAATACCCTGTTGAGAGTCTGTCATTAGCCGTACCGTGCCAAACCACTCTATTTTCTTTAACATCAAAAACTTCTAAAACAAGACTTCCGTCTTCATACTCATGAGTTCTAGTCGTTACCCTGACATCAGGCTCCATAGCTATCATGCCAGTAGTGCGGAAAGGGTAAACACCAGCCGGTTGCAATGGTCTTGTTGCCCCCAGATACATATATGGAACAGGTCTGATTCCGATAGTCTCATAGTTTGTTTCTATTTGAGATTTCTTTTGAACATCAAGATGCATTATGATGTAAAAATCAGCAGCACTCTTTTCTACGCTCACATAACCCTTTTCCTGCATATATGCGTTCAGAAGCTTGCTTATACGGTCTCTGCTAAAATCTTTCCCATCATTTTGGTTCGTATATACGACTGAAAATGACGAAATTGACGAGAATTTATACTCAGGGTCATAATCAACCTGAATCTCTGCCGTAGAACATCCCCCTATAAAAATAGCAGTTATTACTGCTAGAAACCAACTCTTCATCACAATACACCTCCCCTGAATCTATTTTTCTTTTATCGGCTTTACATTAATAAGTTTATCACGATTAAACGATGCCCAGATTATGAGCACAACAATTATCGAAATAACATAGTATATCCACTCAGGAACAGGAACCGGGTCTCCTGCCGCATAAGAGTGCATACCGGAGAGGTAATAGTTAACTCCAAAATAAGTCATAATAACTGAAGAGTACGATATAACAGAGACTACATTGTACAAGAAGTTTGACTTAAGCATCGGAACAAAACGCATATGCGTTGCAAAAACATAAACTGCGATTGTAACTATAGTCCATGTCTCTTTCGGGTCCCATCCCCAGTAACGTCCCCATGATTCGTTTGCCCATACGCCGCCTATGAAATTTCCGAGTGTAAGCAGCGACAAACCTACAATCATAGACATTTGACTTATGCGAGCCGACTCTAAAATATTTACACTGATTTGTTCACGCTTGCTCTCATTTCCAAGCATGATGTAAAAGATAAGCGAAATAAAGCCAAGAAGCGTACTAAGCCCTAAAAAGCCGTAACTAGCCGTAATAACGGAAACATGCACAGTAAGCCAGTTTGATTTAAGAACAGGAACCATTGTGGTAATCTGCGGGTCAAGCCAGCTTAAGTGCGCCACAAAAAGCGTAATACCTGCAAAAATTCCTGTAGTCGCCACGGCAAGTTCAGATGATTTTGCAAACAAGATACCCGCTAAAATAATACTCCATGAGATATAGAGCATCGCTTCATATCCGTTACTCCACGGTGCATGTCCGGCGATATACCATCTAAGCCCAAGACTAAAAGTATGTATAACAAATGCTACGATAAAAATCGCAAGTATTACGCGCATAACCATTTTTAGGTTTAGCGCAGGTTTTGCCAAGCGAATAAAAATAAGCATCAGCAAAACAAGTCCTGATATCAGATATACCGGATACAACTTCTCAAATAGTTTCAATTTATTGTATAAAAGCTCTGCCTTAACAACAGTATTGCCTGCTACAATCTGAGGATTTATCTTGGCCTGATACGCTTTAATATCATCAATTGCTTTATCCGCATCACTCCAGCCTCCGCCTTGCAGTCCCTTAGAGAGTCCAACGGCATTGTTTCTTAAAAGTGCTAAAACTTCACGTCCAGCTTGCTCCGGAAAAGTTTGAAGAGCCTCTTCAGGATAGTACCATTTATTGTTTGGGTCTCCCTGCAATGGAAATGCATTCAAAAAACGACCTGAATAAACCATATATGCAACATTTACCCTCTCATCCAGCTTAATAAGCTCCTTTTCATAAGTGCCTCTCTCTGCCGGACGCTTTCTCATAGCCTCTTCCGCCAATGGACCTAAAATGTAATTGCCATCTCTGTCAAACGCGCTGCTGAAGGCAATAAATTTCTGCTCAGCGCCCATCTTAAACATCTCTTTTAGCTTTGGATGAGAAACCTTAATCATCTCAACCTCTTTCCACGGTTCAGGGTTAGATGCCATGCCTAAAATTATCTGATTATGATTTAGCCCAAACATACTGTCTTTTGCAGAAATTTTATTCAAATATTCTGTTGCCAGCGTATCCAGCGGCTTGATTCTGCCATCAGAGGTTTGAACAAGTAGGGTTCCGAAGTGGTTGGCATGACCAATATCAACATGTTTGATATTCTCCACCGCAGTAGTTGCTGCAACGAGCGGCGCACTCCCAAAAAGCGCAGCAAACATAACCATAACTGCTATCACGCTTGCTTTATACTCGTACTTCATACGGGCAAGTTTTCCAAAATAGCTATTTGGACTTAAAACATTTAAAACCATTCCGATAGCCAGCATCAAATATCCCAAATATGTAGGCCATTTCCCTGGGTCATGGTTAACCGAGAGGACAGTTCCGCCCTCATCTTTGTCATATGATGATTGAAAAAACAAAAATCCGCCATAATCAAGAACATTGTTCATAAAAATCTTATAATCCTCTTTTACGCCATTTTTCTCATCTATCAAAGTAACATAACTCTCATACGATGATGGGCTCATAGACCCCGGGTACTTTAGCATAACAAAGTCATTAAGCTTAAGCGCGAAAGGCAACTCTAAAATCTTAGCACCCCACTCCAAGGTTATCTCCGTATCGCCGATGTTTAATACCTCGGTAAACCCTTGATAGCGCTTCCCTTTTCCCATAAGAGCAACTTCGCGATGCTCTCCATTGTAGTTGACATCTACTATAAGCGCAGAGAGTGGGTCTTGATCCATCTTAAGATCTTGCTTTGCTGTTTTTGCATACTCTACTTGGCTGACAATTTTTACCAACCCTTTAGCGTAAACCTCTTTTGCAACAACTTGCACACCGTTAATGTTGTACATCTGTCCGGACTCAAACTTATGTACTACTCCCGGCTCATAAATACCCTCTGACCTGTCTGTCATCTTTGTCCATCCGACTGCAACATTAGATACGAAAGATATCTCATCACCGCTACTCATAAGACGAACGGCTGGTTTGTTTACATGTAACTCTTTGTCAAAAAACATAACTAACGGACCGACATCAAAATCTTCTCCGCTGCTAATAGAGTATCTCTCAGGTCCCTGAGGAGTCATAATAACCAGTCCTGCAATAGGCTTTCCATTTGGGTCTTCTACTACGGTTTTTATGGCTTTTCCTATAAAGTCTTTGTATGTGACACTAAGCTCTTTTCCATCAACATCCAAAGACTCTTTAAAATCTCGTCCGCCAAGTTCCGATACATAGACCACTTCATGCTTTATAAACTCTTTCTCACCTTTTTTCGCCTCTATCTGCAAAAACGCATCCGAGGAGAGCATACGGTTTTCGGTCGCACCTTCACGAATCTGCATAACACCCTCATAACCCCAGTAACGTGTTATGCCGGCACCAAGCAAAATAACCAAAAAACCGACATGAAAGATAAGAACCGGTATCTTCTTTTTTTGAATCATGTTATAACGAAAGATGTTTCCCACAATGCTGATTCCAAGAAGTACCTGAACTGCTTCAAACCATCTGCTTGCATAGACAACCGCCCACGAGGTATTGACCCCGTAATCGTTCTCAATAAACGTTCCTACGGCACTTGCCCCGCCGAATATCAGAATCAAAACAACCATTAACTTCATTGAAATTAAAAACGACCACACCTTACTTATATAACCCATACTTATTCCTTGAATTGATAAAAAAATTAGTTTAACACATAGTTGCTACTCAATAGTTAACGCTTAACACTTTCTTTTGGCTTCTCTTTTTTTTGCTCTACTTTGGGTTTATGGGTGTTTGGTTTTTCAAATACCTCTTCTTGCAGATTCTCCACGGCGACTATTATCCACTCACCGTGATGCTTATTCAATGTATATTTCATCTTATAAAATATAGTCATAGGCTCAAGCGCATAATCTCTCTTTACCAGATCCGCATATCCAAATGTCCAGTTTTCCATAGTTCTTATAGTTGCATTATTTTCATTATAAGCAATCGGAGAAAATCTCAAATCGTTTATTTGAGCAACCATGGCAAGATTGCTAAATTTCCAAGAGTCCGCCCAGACCATTAGCTTAAAATACGCCTCTTGAGAGAGCATATTTTTTAAAAGCTTCGTATCGCCGCTTTTAGTCATCTTTATAATCCCGTAGTTATACTTAAGAAGGGCATCTTTTATGCGCTTGTCGTCATCCACATTTGATACAGCCATACTCAATTG
>JAURYA010000016.1 GCA_030654155.1 Sulfurimonas sp.
GGAAGTGGAATTTATTTTAGGCCCTCAGCCCCCGGCCCCTGAATTGTCGCCGGCCGACGCCCAGAACCGCTTCCACCTGGTGTTTGAAAAATTTCTCCGGGTATTTGCCGCCAGAGAACATCCCCTGACGCTGTTTATCGATAACATGCACTGGGCGGACGCGGCGGGCCTGAAACTCATGGAAGCATTCTTCACCGGCACCCGGACCCGAAATTTTTATTTTATCGGCGCCTATCGCACCAATGAAATCAGCGACCAGCAGCCCCTCCTGGATTCCATTGCATCCATTAAGGACAAAGGGCTGCCGGTCCAGACCATTACCCTGCAACCGATCCGGCAGACCGACATTTGCCGGCTGCTCGCCGACACATTGCAGGAAAGCATGGATCAGGTGAATCTGCTGGCCCAGATCGTTCATGATAAAACCAGGGGCAACCCGTTTTTTGTCCGCCAGTTTCTGGAAACCGTCAACCGGCAGGGTTTTCTTTCCTATGATTATGAAAACGGCCGCTGGCAATGGGATATTCAGCAAATCACCGCGGAGCGCATCACGGACAATGTCGTTGACTTTATGGCCGCCAAGGTTTTGAAGCTGACCGACAATTCACAACACATTCTCCGGCTGGCTTCCTGTATCGGCAACACATTTTCCCTGCCCCTCCTGTCCCTTCTCGCCGCCAAACCCGCAAGTGACATCCTGACCGACTTGCGGGAAGCGGTGGCACTCGGGCTGGTTTCGGCAACCGGCGACGGGACCGCTTCCAGGGATGGTTCCCACGTCATCGGGATCACCGATGCCCTTACCGAAAGGCGATTGCTGCCTGCGGATGACCTGATATTTGAATTTTTACACGATAAAGTCAGGCATGCGGTATACTCGCTGGTTCCCGACCCTCTGAAACATGCGCTTCATCTGCAGATCGGAAAATTTATACTGCAAAACACCGATCCGGCGGATCTGTACAGCCGGATTTTTGCCATTGTCCATCATTTTAACCAGGGAAAAGATCAACTGGCATCTGCTGAGGACAGAAAACAGTCGGCCCGGCTTAATCTCATCGCCGGAAAACGCGCCAAAGATGCGGCGGCCTACGAGCAGGCCCTGACCTATTTAAAGACCGGCGAAGATTTCCTGGATGATGCCGCATGGCAGGAAGATCATGGGCTGATATTCGACATCAAAAAACAGCGCATGGAATGCGAATACCTGTCCCATCATTTTCATAATGCGGAAACCCTTTTCGAACTGCTTCTGGAGCGGGCGGCCACCCATGAAGACAAAGCCGGAATATACAACCACAAAATGATCATGCTGGCCTCTTTCGCCCGTCATGAAGAGGCTGTGGCCATCGGCGCCGCCGGACTGCGCCTGATAGGGATGAACCTGCCGGAAAAAGCCGGCAAGCTGGAATTGCTTACCAGTCTGCTGGCATTAAAATTGCGGTTGCGGCTCATGGAGCCGAACGCACTCCTGGATTTGCCTGAAATTGCCGATTCCCGGCTTCTGCTGACCTTAAAAATGATGATGAACATGGGGTTGTCCGCCTATTTCTGCAATCCCTACCTCGCCACATTCCTGGCCCTGCGCATTTTCAAGCTGACCCTGGAACACGGCAATTCCAGCGTTTCCCCCTTTGCTTACGTCATTTACGGTTCCGCCCTGAGCGCTATTTTCAAGGATTATCCCACCGCCGATCAATTCGGAAAGCTGGCCCTCACCGCAAATAAAAAATTCGGGGGGCCCCAGATGACCGCCAAAGTGCTGCTGTATTATGCCAACGCCATCGCTGTCTGGCGCGGGCCCATTGATCAGGTCATCCTTCTGAACCGTGAGGGTCTTACCTCCGCCCGGGAAACCGGGGATATCAATTACGCGGTCTATCATATCCAGTCCCTGATATTCACCATGATGGCCGCCGGAAAGCCCCTGGATGAAATCTTGGAGGAGTGCGGACGCTTTTATGAATTCGTGGAGCAAAGTCATGATGTCGGCGCGCTCTCCTATCTGATATCCGTCCGGCAGTTCATCAAATGTTTACGGGGAGAGACCGTCCATATTCACAGCTTAAACGATGAAGGGTTCTCGGAAACCACGCACATCAAAAACACGCAGCTCCAGATCATCCTCTGCCGCCACTATCTCCTCAAGCTTCGGCTTCTTTTTATCATGGGGGATTACGACGGCGCACTCCAGGCGGCCGGTCATTGCGGCGCATTGCAGCATTTCCATCTGGGCACCATCATTATTCCGGAATATTATTTTTACCATTGCATGACCCTGGCTGCGATATATCCTTCCGCCCCCATCTTCAAAAAATCCCTGTATCACCGGCAGATCATCGGATTCCGCAACCGGTTGAAACGCCTGGCCGGTCACTGCCCGGAAAATTTTGAGGACAAATACCTGCTGACGAGTGCGGAACTGGCCCGAATCACCGGCCAGGACAAGCAGGCCGTATCGTTTTACCAGCAGGCGATCGCCGCCGCCCACGCCACCGG
>JAURYA010000019.1 GCA_030654155.1 Sulfurimonas sp.
GAATTTTCATCTTTAAGAGAAATATTTGCATCTAACAAGGCAGTCGCACTCTTAAGTGTGACGTTATATGTTTTTAGCTCTTTTGCGGCGATTTGGTCTATATAGGACTGATAGTGAACAATGTCAAAATCGCTGCACTTAAGATGTGAATTTACCTCTAAACTCTTATGCTTAACGCTGCCCTCTGAGGAGCATTTTGCTTTATCATTTAGCAGCAAATCCATCCTGTATGTAAATGGTTTTTCGCCCAAAAGAGTTAAATTTTTTAAATCCACATTTAACTCGTTAAGTTTGGTTTTTACAGCAGGTGAAACACTTTTATCCTCCACCTCAACGCCTATCTTCTTTAAAGCTATGTTCTCCAGCGCAACGTTCCAAGGAGTCGATTTGCTATCTGGTTTTTTTACGGCTTTTTCATCCCCTGAACTCCCCTGCTCGCTTTTGAGATAACCTATCCAGTCTATATCCCCATTAATATCTCTTTTTACTTTGGCATTTAAAGAGTTAAATGAAATATTTTTTACATGTACATTTTGCATCATCGGTTTTATGGTTATATCCGTTGCGCTAAAAGATTTAAGATTTAAGATATCGTTATGCCTATTTTTTGGTTTCACTCTTAAATTGTCCAGAGTTACGTACATATTTTCTATGGCTGTTGAGTTTAAATCATTTACATTAAGATGATAATCTGCACCCAAAGAGAGTTTGCCATCTGCAACCTCTATGCCCAACTTATCTTGCATATATTTCCACTGCGTATAGAGTTTACTTGCTTCAAACTTGATGCTTCCCTCTAAAATAAGCGGCTTAAAACCGACTATTCTGCTTCTAAAATCAACAAAGCCGCCATCTCCTAGGGTAGAGTTAAACCTAAAAGCTGCGTTGCTGGAGTTAAAGTCATTTGTATCGATATCGGTGAGTTTAAAATTTATCTCATCTATCGAAAACTCAAATTTTGTTGGATTTGTAAAGTCCTGATAATCAATCTTTCCGTCATCTACTCTAATTGTCTCTACAATGATTCTAGGTAGTTCAAAATCTTCTTGCGTACTATTTTTTTCATCATCACTGCTCTCTTTGAGAATCTTGCTAAAGTTGAATGTTCTATCCTGATTGTAAACTACGTAAAATTTGGGTTTATCGACTGTTATATTTTTTACATGCAGGGCTGATTTTATAAGCGAATGGGGTTCAAAGTTTATCTTCAAAGAGCCAAATGACGCAAGTTCTTTGTTGTCCAAATCTCTAAGCTCCACTCCGCTGATTTCAAGATTGAAGAAGAACGGATTAAAGTAAACACTCTCTACCGAAATATTTGAATCTGTTTTATTTGAGACTATGTTTACAATTTGTGATTTTAGTACAATTGGCAGAACTATAAAGCCGAGAAATGCATAAAGAGCTACTATTGAGAGTAATATTTTTTTAAACACCGACAGACCTTTAAACGAAACTGTTAAAGTCTATCGAATTATATTTTAAAGAGAGATTATTTCGTATTTTTGATTATATCGGCTCTTGGATATGTAAAAGTCGACTCTCTAAAAACTACTATTTTATCTTCATGCCCAAGAGCGTAAGCACGAATTGTTATAGGGATAATGGTATCGTGTCTGCCGTCATTTGCCAGAGCATCATATGTTCTTAAAACTACAATCTTTTTCTTTTTAACTCCAGGTGTGACGTCAAAAGTCTCTTTTGGCTTAATTATCTCCAGCTTCCCTTTTACCTCTTTTGGTAAAATCACCTCAAAATAGAAACTCATCTTCTCATTTTGCGTATTTTGCAATAAAAACTCATATGCGTTATCAACAATAATCTTTCCATCACTTGTTTTTTGAACCGAGTAGAGACGATTTTCTTTGTTGACATTAAGAAGCATATGCTCTTTGTTGCTTCCCATAAAAACCATACCCGCGGCTAAACCGACAAGCAGAACAATATACGCAATAATTTTAGGACGGAAATATTGGGTTTTCCCCTTTTTATCTATTATTTCATACTCGCTAGACCACGTAACCAGCGATGGCTTGCCGAGTTTTCCCATAACTACCGTACATGCATCGACGCACTCCAAACAGTTAATACACTCAAGCTGAAGACCTTTTCTGATGTCGATATGCGTCGGGCAGACGGTTACACAGCTCTCGCATGCGGTACACTCGGCATGCGGCTCTTTTACTTGAATATCTTTTTGTTTAGTAAACTGCTTAACCTTATGTTCATCATAGATATGTCCGCCTCTATTTGTGTTGTAAAGTGCCATTACGGTATTTTCATCATACAAAACAGACTGAACCCTAGAGTATGGACATACGTAGATGCAGTAATCCTCTTTCAAAAAAACAATATCATATATAAGAAATATTGCCGATGCCACAAGCGTTCCGAGTAGAATCATATGATCAAGCGGATTTGCCAAATGGTTAAAAAAATCTTCAGGCGGAACAAAATACCAAATCAAATCAGCACTTGCAAGAAAAGCCAAAGCTGTCCAAATCAAAATTGCCACGGCTCTCTTGATTTTATTTTGAAATATGCTCATATCCGGTTCTAACTGCTTATTTTTTATCCGTTTTCTAAGCTTTAAGAGTTTAGTCTCTATCAAATCGCGATAAATTACACGAAATATAGTCTGCGGGCAAATCCAGCCGCAAAAAACACGACCGCCCATAACGGTCATGCCAAATATCCCTAAAAAAAGTATCATAAGCAGAAACGGTAAAAGATAGAGCTCCTGCATGTCAAACTTAACGAACGCAAGATGAAGCTCCAGCTTGTCAAAGTTTAGTAAAAAAAAGTAGCTCTCATTTATTTTTATCCATGGCAATATCAAGGCTACAACTGTTAAAAAAATAAATAAATAGTATCTTTTGATTCTCCATGAAGTCGGTATTTTTATACCAATATTTTTTTCGCTCACA
>JAURYA010000117.1 GCA_030654155.1 Sulfurimonas sp.
GTCTTTGCCTTTCATAACACCGCCGATAATCAAACCTATAATTATCAATACAATTGATAACTCTACAAGCGTAAAGCCTTTTCTCATTTTAAATCCTTTTGTTGTTTTGGGCTATTGTACCATTTTAACAATCAAAAACAATAATAAAACAAAAATTATTGTACATTTGAAATTAAATCATACATCGGTCCCATAAGCCCTACCATAACAAGAGCCATAAAACCACCGACTATTATTAGAACTACCGGTTCAATTATTTTGCCTATATTTTCTGCAAAATTATCAACTTTTTCATAGTAGTAGCTTGAAACTATATCAAGCTGAGACTCTAATGTACCTGCGGACTCTCCAACGCTCATCATTCTGATGGTAAATGATGGAAATATTTTAGTATTGGAAAAAGCAACTGAGAGCTGTTTTCCTCTAGATATTTCTAATGTTGCATCTTGTAGTGCTTTTTGAAAAAGTTCATTTTTTATATTTTTATTTAGCGTATCTAAAGCACTAAAAATCGGTATGCCCGAAACAAGCGCAAGTCTGAGATACTCCGATATAAATGCTGTGTTAAAACTAATTATAACTTGTTTGATTACGGGAATTTTTAGCATTAGTTTATCTGTATACCAACGAACTATTTTATACTTTTTATGAGCAAACTTAAAGAGTGCTATAAAAATAACTAAGCCTCCAATGAGGTATCCTATATAGTTTGCAAGAAAATCAGATATATTCATCATAGCAATTGTAAGGAAGGGTAACTCTACATTCATCTCTTTAAAAAGCTCAGTCATCTGCGGCAATACATAAATCATCCAGACAAGCATAGCTCCCATAACAGCAAAAAAAGCAAAAGATGGATAGATGAGTGCAGATTTTGCTTTCTTTTTTAGTGTAGTTATGCGACGCAAAAAAGAGGCTCCTCTTTTTAATGTAAGCTCAAGCTGTCCTGTCTCTTCACCAATTTTAATAAGATTTAAAATCATTGTACCTACTACATCTTTATACGACTCAAATGCCGAGGATAGAGATTTTCCTTTGTTTACATCTTCTGCAATTTGAAATAGCATATTTTTAAACTTTTTATTTTCGCTATCCTCTGCCAAATCAATTATGCCTTGACGAAGAGGCAACCCAGCTCTTATGACAAGCTGTAAATTTTCCATCATTTCAATAACTTCTTCAGGAGAAATTTTGTTTTTAAAGGAAGGAATAATAGAAGATATCATTGGGGGAACTTCTATTATTTTTAAAGGAAATACCATATCTCTATCGAGCATTTTAAGCAAACCGTCATATTCGGTCGCTTCAATAAAGCTAATACCTTTTTGTCCTTTTTTGTTTATATTAAAAACTATAAAATGCATTAATTTACAACTCTGTTTATCTCTTGGATAGTTGTAACGCCCTCTAAAACTTTAATCTGCCCATCCTCTTTAATAGAGTACATTCCTTTTTGATGCGCCAAGAGAAGTATCTCTTGCGTGCTTGCTCTTTTTGTTATCAAATCTTCGATATCTTCATCTATTTCAAGAATCTCTATAATTGCTTCTCTTCCTCTATAACCCGTTCCCCTGCAATGTTCACATCCAAGAGCATCATAAAGAGTGAACTCGGGATGCACTTCTAAAATCCGCTCGCTAAAGCCTAAGGTTAACAACTCTTCTTTTGTCGTCTCTTTTACAACTTTGCACTTGTCGCAGAGCTTTCTAACAAGTCGTTGAGCAATTACGGCTAAAAGTCCGGAGCCGATAAGATAAGGCTCAATGCCAAGGTCGCTAAGCCGTGGGATAGTACCTACCGCATCATTTGTATGCAACGTTGAGAGAACCAAGTGACCCGTAATAGATGCGCGCACAGCAAGTTCTGCCGTGTCATGGTCTCTTATCTCACCGACTAGCATAACATCAGGGTCTTGTCGCATAAACGCACGGATGGCACTTTGAAAGTTGTAACCCGCTTTTTCATTTAGCTGTGTCTGTTTTATAAAAGAAAATTTGTACTCAATAGGATCTTCAATCGTCAAAACATTTTTTTTAAGAGAGTCGATTTTACGAAGAGCAGAGTATAAAGTAGTAGTTTTACCGCTTCCTGTTGGTCCGACTATAAGTATAATTCCATAAGGTTTTGAGAAATAGCGCTCTACTTTTTCAATATTTGCTTTTGTTAAACCTAATTGCTTAAGACTAAATAGCGAAGAGTTTTTTCCAAGCAGCCTCATTACGACATTCTCACCATGGTTTGTAGGCAATGTTGAAATCCTCAAATCAAAAGGTTCGCTTAAAAACTCATAACTAAAGGCACCATCCTGAGGTTTTCGCTGTTCTGAAATATCAAGATTGCTAAGGATTTTTATACGAGCTACCAACTGATTGTGCAACTTCAGCGGAAGTGCGTAAAAGTGTTGCAAAACTCCATCTATACGATATGAAATATGCGTAACTGAACTCTCTGGCGATATGTGAATATCAGTAGCATGATCTTTAATAGCACTATTTAAAAATAGTTCAAAAAGATGAGGAATATTTACCTCTACGTCACCAAGAGAACTTTTGATAATTGCTGTTATCTCTTCTTCAATGGGATTGCTGAGTTGATAATAAAACATCTCTGCATATCTAGCAATTGTTTTTTTGTCTTCGACAACAAATTTTACATTTTTATTTGAGATTTTACGAAGATAGTCAAGGGTTGAAAGTTCGTTTACATCTTGAGTGGCAACAGTAATGGTATCCTCATCAATACTAATAGGTAAAATGTTCTTTGCTTTTGCAACATTGTATGGAATAAGCCTTAGCGCTTCAGCCGAAGGAACGACAAACTCAAGATTTACGTACTCCAGATTGCTCTGTATCGCAATAGCCTGAGCAATCTCGCTCGAGGTTACAAAATCCAAATCCTGCAGCGTTTCGCCGAAGTATTTTGGATTTGCCTTTTGAACATTTAAGGTAACTTCTATCTGCTCTTTTGTTATAAAACCGAGCTCTTCAAGTAGTTGCCCGATTGGTTTGTTTTGTTGGGACATGTTTTTACTCTATTAATTAATTTTTGCATTTATCACTAGGCAAACAATCACCGCTTGCGCACTGACTATCTAAAGTACAAGGTGAGCCGCCTAGAAG
The DNA here is from genome assembly GCA_030654155.1 of Sulfurimonas sp. Classification (GTDB taxonomy): domain Bacteria; phylum Campylobacterota; class Campylobacteria; order Campylobacterales; family Sulfurimonadaceae; genus Sulfurimonas. The sequence goes on from JAURYA010000117.1 coordinate 3,120, forward strand.
ACCCGTTCCACCACCGCTTAAATTTGAATCTGCCGGATCTATAGTAATCGCAAATATTCTTGACGCATGTTTATTATCATCTGCTGTAATGCTGCAATCCACACGGACTGTACCTGGGGCCGTAGGCGTTCCGCTGATAATAGGATTTGAGTAAGAGAGACCGTTGCTAGGAAGAAAAAGACAACTGTTTACCGTAGGTATGCTGTAATTTCCGTCAATAATGATTGTAGCACTATAAGAAATTCCGACTATACCTTTTGGAAGAGAGTCAGTTACAATTCTTAAAGGCCTATTTATACAACCTGCCTCTTTATGCAACTGAGCGAGTGTTACCCACTCCACAATATCATCATACGGCTCATCTATATTTGCAAACGTTGTATTGTCGTCATCCCAATAATCGGCTTCGCGAATATTTACAACATTGCCAATAAGCGCCGTTTGCATATTGTAGTTAGCTCCTTCATGTGCTACCACAAAAGCTACATCGTTTATTGTGCTGCCTCTATTGTTGACTTTTAAGCTAGTGGCTGTGAATGCACATATATCATTGATTGGATTCCATAAATTAGTATCGGCAACATAAAACATAGGGTGATTTGGGGTTTTTGATGTAGAGAGATTTTGGTTAAATTCATTGCTATCGGGCAGGCTTGGATAGGTTACGGCGTACCCTATGACTGCATTTTTTGCCGCTAAAACAGAATCTTTTGCTTCGGTAATTTTAGCGCGTTCGCGCATCATCTTCATGACTTTAAATGAGCCGCCCACAAGTAGACCGATAATGACCAATACTATTGACAACTCTACAAGGGTAAAGGCTTTTTTTTTCATCTTATTCTCCCAGTTCAATGACTCTTTTTTGTATTGTAGCATAGAGGGGATGAGAGCTGTCTATCTTATTTAAAACATCTCTATATAGAGCCGCGGCTTGTGTCTTTTGTTCCATATCTAAAACACGTGCATATACAAAAATATTATAAGGATCTGATGGATTTTTTTCATATGCCATTTTATAAAAAGATATGGCTCTTTGCATATCCTCTCTTTTTTCAAAATAGAATCCGGTTAACATCATTAATTTGCCGCTGCCATCCACTGCAATATACGGAAGCATATCATTATAGTAATTTTCTTGATTACTTTTAACTGCCCCGTAAGCATAAGCGTACAAAAGCTTACCCTGATGCCTCTCGCTCTCTATAGTGCTTTTTGCTTGAAACCATGCACCTTTTTTACCATAAAGATAGCAGAGATTATTTTTTATTTTTTGATTTTCATAGCCGGAAGCAAGAAGCATTTCATAGTAAAGCATAGCTCCTGTTTCATCACCGCTTTGATAAGCATTATTTGCTTTTAATAAAATGTCTGATTTATCAAATTTAGATATTTTTGGATTACTATCTTGCTTTTGTGCTACTTGTTTTTTTTCTTCATTTGTTCCATCAAAAACCAAACTGCTTTTCATATCCAAGTTGGTTGATTCTATAATATATGCATCTAAATATCCGGCTTCTTTTGCTTTTTGTAAACTTTGTTTCATACTGCTATAAGACTTATTTTCTCCATAACGACCTACAACATAATCTCCAATTTTATGTAAAAAAGTCTCCTTTTTTATATTTTCCGGGGTTTTCTCAAGTGTCGTTTTAGCTTTTGCGATATCTTTTTCTGAAAATAGCTGGACAGAATATATTGTTGTTTTTATATCTTTTTTCTCATTACCAAACGTCAACGCATCTGAAGCAAAAACAAGAACAGAAAAAGAAAAAAGCAGAAATAACTTTATCATTCAACTATCTTTAGTCTAATCAATATAACAAGTTCGCGCTTTTCATCGCTATTTACGGTTTTAGTAAAGAACGCTCCTAAATAAGGAAGATCTCCAAGTAACGGGATTTTTTCCTCTTGTTTTGAAATGGTATTATTTATCAAACCACCTATTAAAACTAAGTTATTATCTTGAGCATAAATTGTTGTTCCTGCTTCTTTTATATTTAAAATAGGAGCAGTAGCTACTGAAACACCGTTTTCATCTTTATAATCAACCACCTCTTCTATGCTGGATGTTATCGGGACAACATTTAACATAATCCTGCCGTTCTCCATAATTGTCGGTGTTACTCCCATTGTTACGCCATCCAAAACATCTCTGCGGGTATATGTAACTTCACTAGTGCTTGCAGACCCGCCTGTCCCTTGAGTTATCTGAACCTCTTTTTCCCAAAAAGGAACTAGCTTGCCGGACGATATCATAGCTGATTGACCGCTTAGTACACTTATGCTCGGATTTGAGAGCGTATTTACATCTCCTGATGTATCGAGTGCATCTATGACGGCAGAAAAGCTTTTTGTACTATAAGACATTGTTCCAGCAACGGCGCCGCCTAGCCCAAGTGTTTGCCCAATATTGAGCTGATCGCCGGTTTGAAAAACGCTATTGGTTACAACATCCCAATTAACACCCAAAGCGTGGCTGTCATTTAAAATAACTTCTAATATTTTTGCTTCAATAAGAACTTGCCTATTAGACTGTTTTTTTATTTTGTTTATGACATCTTCAATTGCATCTATATTTTTCTTTCTATCATAAACATTTAGAGTACCGCTAAACTTATTTAGTGTGTACTTTCCGTCTGCACTAATTAAAGATGCCACATTTTTTTCAAGCTGTTCATAAAAATTATTTATCTCTTCGGGATTATTAAAATTTAATTTAAACTCGCCCTTCAATCCTTTCGACCCGCCACCGCCGGAAGAGCCGCCTCCGCTTGCAGAACTTAAAGTATCTCCGCCAAGCTCAGTTTTAAATGATGAAGTCGTATGAACATATGGAATCAGGAAATTTTTTTGCTCAAACTGTTTTATATGGAGTATGTTTCCCGTTAGCTTATAGTAACTCCCTGATATGTTCATTACTATATCCAACACATCTTTTAGAGGTGCCCCTTTAACAGAAATAGTTATAGGAGTATTTACATCGACATCTTTATCAATAATCAAATTTAAACCTGATTGTTCAGATATTTGATACATAACTTTAGAAAATTTAGCTTCATTTGCGGAAAAAGTAATCTTCTGTTCATCAAAAACTGAAATCTCCTGATATATAGACGGAAGTGTAATTGGCGGAACGCTCCCTTTTTTGTTTGATTGGGCAAAAGCTTCAATCTCTTCACTAGCACTTTTAATTTTTGTAGATTTTGATTTTTTAACCTCAGGTGCAGTATGATTTGAGCATCCAGTTACTAACAACAATAATAAAATTATTGAAACAATGCGAGCCATTTTAATCCTTTTTTAGTTTTTAATTGAACACGGTTTCTTTCTATTTTTACAATTACATCGCCATAAACAACATCGCCCTCTTTGACGATTAGATCATCTATTATAGCGGTTTTATTCTCAGGAAAAAGTGCTTGAACAGTATGTGCATGTTGCTTTGATTCAACTTGCTTGTTTAAAATAGGCTTATAATCTTGAGATTTCTCATTAAATAGATTCTCCGCTGCCCACTTTGCTTCATTTTTCCTTTGAACTATTTTTTCCTCAATATTTTGGTATTTTTTAATTTCTGCTTCTATTTGCAGGTATGTGCCTGTTTTCGCATCTAAATCCTTATTTGAATATTTTTCATATGCAGGGAAAATGTAATGAGCATTACTAATAATTTCAGTGCTAAAAAAATAGACCAATGCAGAAACAATGAACGGAAAAGTTAAAAAAATCAACTGCTTACTATTGAGGTACATCATCTTCTCCATTGTGTTGAGATAAGTTATTTTCTTCACTATGAGGTTGCACAACCTGAATTTTACCGACTATGCCATTGACATCTATTTTAAGCTCTCTAAATTGCAAAAATCCATCATCGTACTCTATTTTTATAAAGTCCTTAAGTTTATCCCTACCACCTTTGCTAATACTGTATGATAAATCAATATTTTTTGCAAAATCATCTTTATAAATATATTTATCGACAAGGAGATTGTATTTATCTTTATTATCATCAAAAAAGTAGATCATATTTTTATCAGTCATTAAAGAGTCATTTTGATCATCGCTGATTGCTGGAATAATGTCATGATCAAGCCATAAGTTTATTTGGGCAATTTTTTGAAGTTTTTGTATATTTTTATTATTTAGTACATTAATAGCTTTTACTTTGGCTTCTTCTTCCTCAAACCAATTCATCAATGCTATTGTTAAGACGAAGAGAAGAAGACTGAAAGTAATTATAATTATATTTTTCATCTTCTTCTCCTCCCTGCTACTGCAGTTGCCTTTTCTAGAGAGTTTTCAATTGTTATTGTTGTATCAAAATCCATTTTTTTATAATCAGTTTTCACCAAATATTTTTTTGTAAACGTAATATTAATATCTTCAAATTTATCAAAAAAAAGTTTTTCAAATTCATAAAGCTCGAGAAGGCTATTAAACGGTCGCTTAAATGCTGCCGTTAATTTTAAATTATTTTCTGAGTAATTCCACTGTAACTCTTGTGGTTTTTCTAGCTCAATAAGTGGTTTTATCGCTAAAATTATGTCTAAAGGATGGTGCTCTAAATATTTTTCACTCATCTGAATATATCGTAAACTTTGATTAAGTTTTTCATTTGAATAGGTGTCTGTTTTACGAGCTAAAGTATCCAATCTATTTTTAACTATTTCATACTCCTGTAATGAATCGGAATATAAATCAAATTTATCATATGCAAGATAAGAACCTATAAAGGCTAGCACTATTGATGCTACGAGTAGTGTCTTTAAACTTAAAGCGTATTGCTTTAAGCCTAAAATCGAGGTTGGTAAAAATTGAAATTTTTTTGGCACATACCAACTTCCAAGTGAAAATATATATTGGTGTGCTTCTTCTCCTTCAAATCCTTTTATAAAAGTATTTGGATATAAAACTGATATTCCTATCTGCGACATCATATAAATATGCTCAACTATAATATCGTCTATTGCCAAAGAGCCGCTCAGTGCAATAACTGAGAAATTGATATCTCGAAAATTTTGTTGTACATAAGCAATTGTTTGAGTAATCTCTTCAACTAAATTTGTTTCTCGCGTTCGCGCATCATTGGCTATAATAGTATTTACACGGCTAAAAATTAATGCGTTTTTATGAACAGCTATCGTTGTTATCTTATTGGCTTGCGTATGTATTGAAAAATAATTCTCTTCTTTTATGCACTCATTGGATATGCCAAGCAGAGAAAATTTGTTTGTGGTGGCACTCTCTATTTCACTTAAATCATCAATTAATTTAAGTGAATTTAAATAGCGCTCTTCATAAACTCCGTCAATTTGGTATGTTATTTTTTCATCATTTTGGTTTTGTGGTAACGAGTAATAGTTAAATAAAATTTGCTCATTTAAATTTGATTCTCGTAATTTTCTTAAAATCATACTTCTAATTACACTATCATTTTTAATAACAGACTCAATAGAAATTTTTTCATCTACTACTTCGTCTTGCTCAATACTAAGAAAAAAAATCTTTTTATTTTTAGTATATTTTGATAATTCTGATTTATCTATGGTGTTACACTCTAAAAGAGAGTAACCTTGAGCTTTTTTTTCCATATAAAGAAAGACTACATGATTGTTTTGTATATTTATGGCACAAAATTTACTCATAAAATCTCTTATATTTAATTAGTTTTTTTGTTTAAAAAAAATTTAAAATTATTATACCAAAATTAACCAAACTTTAGTTTTCTAAGCGCGGCTTCCTCGTCATCTTCTTTCATTAAAGATTCGCCTACCAAGAAAGCATCTACCCCAGCCTTTGATAAATCTTCTAACTGCCCATGCTCGTATATTCCGCTCTCTGCAACGATTATTTTACCGTTTGGAATAAGAGGAATCAGTTCATAAGAGAGATTCATATTCATCTCAAAAGTTTGAAGATTTCTGTGGTTTATCCCTATGATATCGCTTCCTGCGTAGATGGCTTTTACCAAATCACTCTTGTCATGTACCTCAACAAGCGCTTCCATGCCGAGGTGTCTCGTGTAACCCAAAAGCTCTTTTAACTCGCTCTTGCTAAGAGCCGCCGCGATAAGAAGTATAAAGTCGGCACCATGAACCATTGCCTCTAAAATCTGATATTTTGAGATTATAAAATCTTTTCTAAGCAGCGGGATACCGACATATCTTCTAATCTGTCCCAGATAATCCAAACTGCCCTGAAAAAAGTGCGGCTCAGTTAAAATAGATATTGCACTGGCACCGCCGCGTTCATAGCTTTGCGCAATCGCTATGGGGTCAAAATCTTCACGGATTACACCTCTTGAAGGAGATGCTTTTTTCACCTCGGCAATTATTCTGTACGGGTCCTCTTTTGTAGCCGTTAAATATGGAAATACATCTCTTGGAGCGCGTGCGTTAAAAGCGAGCGAACGCCCCAACCAATCAAGCGAAAACTCTTTTTCTCTTTTTACCAAATCTTCTTTTGTTTTTTTAATTATTTCGTCTAAAATCATTTTCTCTTACTGCCCTTTTACTTTTTTTTACTTTCATTGCATTTTTTTATTGTATTAATATGTTTTAGAACCTCATCATTGCTGCTTTCATCCATACTTTCAACTTTTTTCATAACTTTAGAGGCCTCTTTACACTCTCCAAGTTTATAATAACCCCATGCAAGAGAGTCGAGATAGTAGATTGAATCTGGCTCGATTTTTAGAGCCTCTTTTATATAATCCATCCCTTTTTTAATATTTATATCATGGTCTATAAGAAGATATCCGAGATAGTTCAAAAACATACCCTCTTTTTTCACCTCTACAACCTCTTGCAGCTTTGCTATTACGCTTTTTTGCATCGCCTTGTCACTCTTGTTTTCACTGCTCTCATACTCAAAGATGGCACTCTGTCCAAGAAGTATAATATCGCCGCCCTCTTCATAGAGTTCGTTTGCTATTGTTGCTGCTTTTTTGTAATTTTTAGCTTGAATATAGAGCTGTAACAACAGTTCATCGTCACTTCTGCTCTCTTGTAAAAACTCTGTCATTTTCGGATAATCTTTTTTATAGCCGTATATTTGAACTATTTTTGCGGCAATATCTTTATTAAAATCTATTTTGTGCAATCTTAGATAAGTCGATAAAAGACCATCTATATTGTTCTCATTACTGTAAAACCCGATAAGTTTGCTGCATATAAAAACAGAACAGCCGTGAATTCTTGAGTGCGTCTCAAGTTGAGCTATGGCATCTTTTTTTCTATCAAGATTAACATACAAAATAACAGCCATACTCTCTAGAATTTTTTCATTATTATCTTTAATATATGCGCTCTCTAAATACTTAACAGCATTCTCATACTCTTTAAGTTTTACATATATTTCACTCACTAAAAGATAGTCATCAACACTTTTAGTCTCTTCAACAAGCCGCGTAGCCAGCTCTTTTGCTTTAACTAGCTTATTTTGTTTAACTAGCGCTATTATTTTAATTCTTGTAAGTTCAAAATCGTCAATCTTATTGCCGGCAATCTTATCAATTCTCTTAATCGCTCTCTCGTTTTCATTTGCAGCCAAATCATTTCTCAAAGAACGGTAGAGATACTCTTTTTTATTTGACTCTTCATACAGAGAGTTAAAGAGGTTTGATGAGTTGTTATGATCACCAATCTCCTCAAGGTGCAAGGCAGAGAGTATATACATATCCTCATGCTCAAACGTTTTTTCATACCCTTTTTTAGCGTAAGGCTGAGTTGCAACACAACCGCTAAAAAGCATAAAAAAGAGCACAAACAAAGATGATTTTACTAAATTATACATCGACAACTCCAGGACACTCAAGTTTTAACTCATCAACTCTAGTTTTAAAATAATCCCAAAAAGGAAAGGTTCTGCACTGAGTTGGTCTCACTTCATA
>JAURYA010000038.1 GCA_030654155.1 Sulfurimonas sp.
CCCCAAGGACGAGCCGGTGGAACTGGATGGGCTGGAATAGTTGACAGGGATTGGGGATTAGTGATTTGATGATAGGGAAGGGGCATCATTGATGGACGAAAATATTCTGCAAAAAGTGCTGGAGAGAGCCTTCAGCGACCCGCAGCTCCGGTCCCGGCTGGAGGCTGATCTGGATGAGGCCTTGGACCGCGAAGGATACAGGCTATCCTCAGATGAACGGCGGCAGCTTAAGGGCATCCTGGACGAAGGCAAGGACACCTTTGCCACCGGGCTGGACCAGCGGCTTTCCCAGAGCGGGGTAAGTTTAAGTCCCCAGGGCCTGCTGAGGGCCAAAAGCCAGAAGACCGGCGACCGGGGAGGGCTACAGGGCCATGACGGAGCCGGGGCCGGGCGCAGGCAGCTGGCCAGGCTGGTTCAGGCAACGGACACCTCATTTCCCGGGAAGGTGCAGGATCAAAGCGGCCATACCGGAACGATTGATGACATGGAACCGGACTACGAAGTGGAGACCGACTGACCGTGGGACAAAATAATCCCCGGGAATATTGATTTATTGCCGCGGATATGATAAAGTTTCAATTCAGCAATACAGTAAAAACACACATCTCTTTTAATGAGGAATATATGAAAAAACTTTTTTGTCTGACAGCCCTGGCATTGATCCTGGCCCTGCCGGCCATGGCGGTGCGGTACGGCGTCAAAAAGCAATTGCCGCTTTTTACGACCGGGGCCAATCCCACATACCTGACATTCAGCCCGGCGTCCAACACAATGTACTGCGGCAACACCGGCACTGCTGCCAACGTGCGTTTTATCGATTGCGTGCAGGACACCATTATGGGCATTGTTCCCCCGGGCGGGTTCATGATGGGCCCCATGGCCTACGATGCGCTCAACAACCGGGTCCACATGAAGGGTATGGATCAATTCACCGCAATTGACTGCGCCACCAACACCACCGACACCACTTTCCTGGGTTTTCAGGGCGGGCTGAACGTGGCCTACAATTCGGCCAATAACAAGGTGTACCTCGGAGACGACTTCAACTATCAGATGCAGGTTTACAGCGCCGCCAGTTATTCCTATATCACGGCGTTCCCCGGCTGGAACGGGTTTTCCTATTATTACCAACCAACCAACAGCGTCTATATTCCCAACAACAATTCCCTGGGCAACAAGGATTCGCTGGGGGTCTTCAGCGGTACCACCGATGCTTTGACGGCCATGACCTACATCCCCGGCCTGGCCTCCAGCACCGGCAAGAAGATGGCGGCCAACCCAGCCCTGAACCGGCTGTATGTTGCTCTGGACAATGTCGACCAGGTGGCCATAGTCAATACCACCACCAATCTTTTGGTCACCTCACTCCCGGCGGGTGACAATCCAAATAACTTTGCCTTGTGCCCGGTCAACAACCGGATGTTCGTGGCCTGCAACGGCACCAGCCAATATTCCCTGAAATACATTGATGGTAGCGACCTGCTGGACTCGGTGCAGGTGGGCGATTCGGTCAGCACCGTGGTCTATAATCCGGCCGATTCCCTGCTCTACATCGGCTGCTGGCAGAGCGGGTTTGTCAAACTGGTGGATCCCCGCCTGCCCACTCCCATGGTGGTGGACAGCGTTTACACCGCCTTCAGCCCGCACTTCATGGATATGTCGGTGGATAATGGCGGCGATGTCTACTGTGCTATGTACAATTCAGACAATATTTTTGTCGTCGGGCAGATGCCGCGGAGGATATGGCGGTCGGTGTCCTCGGGAATGTGGAGTTCCTATATCTGCTGGTATTACTCGGATAACGGCGGGGCCAGCTGGGATATCAATGGCGCCATGCTTACCCCCGACTGCGCCACCGACAGCCTGGTGACCATAGATACCACCCACAACATCCAGATCTCCGGCCAGGCCGAATATCTGGACCAGGTGGTGATCAAGGCCGGAGGCGGCCTGATGATCCAGACGTCAACCTCTCTGGGCGATACCACCGGCTACGACCTGGATGTCAACGGGACCTTGATGGTAACCACCCCCGATTTCACCCAGAACGGGCAGATCAGATTCGGACCGAATTCACAGTACATCCATGGCGTGGACGGCGACACCATACCGGCGGCCGACTGGGATTCGCTTTCTTCCATAGATATTTTAGGAATGATGTTCAACCAGCCGGCCGGCCTCAACCAAAGCTTCGGCACGGTGATCTGGGACGGAGCCAGCCAGGAAGTGGACATGACACTGGCCGGCGAGGCAGGGTTCTCATGCCGCAACCTTAGCGTCCAGGGCACCGGCCTGGCCCGGATGATCATCTGCAGCGGCACCAATCCGGTGGTGAACATTCCCGGCGATCTTACCATAAACAGCAGCGCCACGGCGCTGATCGGCACCACCGGCACCAACGTGGTCCGGGTGGGTGGAAATTTCTCGGTGCTCAATTCGGGACAATTCTATATCAGCGACAGCTCCTATGCTGCGATTGATACCCTGGCTCTTTTTGGCGATTACCAGCACGTCTGGACCAGCGTCCACGGCGGCCTGCCGGGAACGGCCACCATGGTGTTCGACGGCAGCCGGACCCATAACTACCACGGCGAGATCGGCGAGATGTCGGGCTGCGTGGATATCGTGATCCGCCCCGGCTCCACCCTTGATGTCGAACCGGGATACACGGTGGGCAGCGGCAGCGCCGGCAGCTTCACCCTGATGCCGGGGGCCACCCTCAAGGTGCGGGATGATGCCGGATTTTACGCCACCGGCACCGACAACGGCGCCATCCGGGTGAACGGGCCCCGCAATTACAGCAAGCAGGCCAATTACTATTTCGGCAACGGCCCCAGCGGCTATGTCTACAGCGGCGACGGACTGCCGGACACTGTCAACATGCTGACCATAGACAACCAGGACATCAGCATGCCGGGCTGGTACCAGGAATACAGCAGCATCACGGTGATGGACACCCTGGCCCTGCTGGCCGGGTTCATCGACGCCAACTATCCCATCACCATCAACGGGCCGGTGGTCTGGGGCAGCGGATATATCACCGGAACGATCCCGATCACCGTCAGCGGCAGCGGGCCGGACATCGTCCTGCCGACGTCATCGGGCATCACCCTGCCCACCCTGACCATGGACCGTCCCGGACGGACCGTGACCCTGCCCGAGATAGTGACCATATCGGACACCCTTTACCTGAACAGCGGAATGATTAGCACCATCGGCTACGCCGGCTCCCTCAGCCTCAACAACGGGGCCGCGGTGCAAAGGACCAATGGATGGGTGAAGGGCACTCTGAGTAAATATATTGATATCGGCACCGCCAATCTGACCTACGAACTTGGAGGGGACAGCGGCTATACGCCGGTTGATATGTCTTTCGGTTCGGTCACGGATCCGGAATATCTGACAATATCGTCGTTGGACAGCACTGCGGCCGGAGTGGACCTTCCGGACAATTGTTTAAAGCGCCACTGGGTGCTGAACCAGGGGAATTTGCTGGGATTCAGCGGCGGCACGGCCACGTTCAGCTACCTGCCTTCCGATTTCAACACCGGACTGTTGGAGGCAGCCAATGAGCCCACGATTGTGGCCGGGGGCTACAATAATTCATTTGGAGGCTGGGAGCTTCAGGATGTCGGCGCCAGGGCTGCAGGGGGTGTTTCCGACGGCGGAACGATCGAGGTCACCGGCCTGACAGCCACGCCCATGGCCAAGAAAAAAGCGGCCGACCTACGATGGACCAGCCTGTTCACTCTGGCCAAGGACCTGCGGGCCTTGCAGCCCAGCAAGATGTGGCGTATTACCGGCACAGCCAATTACTGGAACTCGGGATCCTGGGAAACCTCGTCAGACGGCGGGACTACTTGGAACACCCCCTCGTTCCCGGACAGCTTTCCGACCTATCTGGACAGCGCCATCATAATCATGCCGGGAGCCGATGTGACCATAAACATGGACCTGACCCTGGACGAGGTGGTCGACAGCGGAATGGTCTATCACACCGGAGGAGCGCTGACCATAAACGATGGACCGGGCGACGATATGATCGTCAATGGGATCGTGAACAGGCAGGGAGGGACGCTGAATGTAAACCCCGGAGCCGTCCTGGCCTTCGGCCCAGGAAGTCAGTATGTTCATCAGATGAACGGGGACACCATCCCAACCGCTTTCTGGGACAGTCTTTCCACCATGAGTATCACCGGAGTGATGACCGCCATGCCGGCCGGCATGGACCAGGCCTTCGGCAACATCTCCTGGGACGGCATGCAACAGGCCGTAGATGTGGTCCTTCCCGGCGGGCCATCATTCTCAGCCCATGACGTCAATGTGACCTCCACCGGAGCGAACGTCCTTTATCTGACCAGCGCCGCCAAGCCCAGCCTGACGGTGAACGATCTAAGCATCAACAGCACCTCCAACGTGATCTTGGGATCGGGCGGACCCCGCAACCTCCATGTGCTGGGCGATTTCGTGATCTTCGATCCGGCCTGGCTCTACCTGACGGACACCCTGAGCCGAAGCATAGACACTCTTTTCCTCTATGGCAATTATGCCCATGCCATGGCCGGCATCGCTGGCGGCGGACCTGATTCCACCACCATCGTCTTCTGCGGAACCGGCGCCCAGAGTTACATGGGTAACAGTGAGATCCTTTCCGGCTACATCAATTACCAGGTCAACCCCGGGTCCCATCTGCTGATAACGGAAGGGAACACCGCGGGCCAGGGCAGCCTGGGCGACTTTACCCTGATGGCCGGGGCCATGCTCTCATATTCAAATTATCAGGGCATCTATCCGTCCGGCCAGGACACCGGGGTGATCCGCAACCAGGGGGCCAGGAATTTCAGCCAGGGGGCCAATTACCGGCTGTACGGCATTTCGACCGGGCCGTATGTGACCGGGCCCGGGATACCCGACACGGTGAACCAGCTGATCGTGGAAAGCAGCATGGACCAGGCCTATCTTACCAAGGACGTGGCGGTGATGGATTCCCTTAAGCTGCTGGGCAACACCCTGCGGTTTGACGGCAAACGGCTGTCGCTGTTCGGCCCCGTATACCGGACGGCCGGCAATCTCATGGGCGACAGCACTTCGCAGCTGGCCCTGATGGGCGGGAACACCTCGTTTTTGACACTACCTTCCATGCTGCGCGATTTGGGGACACTTACCATCAACCGTCCGGCCGTGATGATCATGTCCGACACCATGCGCATCCATGACCGGCTGGAGCTGGTAAGAGGGACGTTCAATAACGGCGGCAGATCGCTTTTACTCCAGGGCGGGGTGGCGATCTTCCGGAACAGTGTCTCCAGCCTGGCCGGGACCGGCCCGATAGTCTTTGCCAATCAGGCGGGCCTGGAATACGGGACCGGCAACACCACCGCCGGGCCCGAGATGCCGGCCAGCACTTCTGCCATAATGTATCTGGCGTTAAAAGGCTCCGGCGACACCCTGATCGTCAACCGCGATACCCTGAACATCTGGAACAGCCTGTCGGTGGCCGGAGGCATCCGCTTCAACGGAAAGTCCTTCCTTTCTTACGGCAACATAGACACAGTGGGACCGGCCGGGGAGCTGATATTCACCGACACCTGTCTGGCAACAGTGATGGGACCGGTCCAGCCCATGTACCTTCCGGGAATGACCGGAGGCAGCCTGA
>JAURYA010000044.1 GCA_030654155.1 Sulfurimonas sp.
TTGCAAACTGTAAATCCATCGATTTTCGGCATCATGACATCAAGCAGAACAAGGCTCGGCTTATTATTTTCAAGATAGGCAAGAGCTTGCTCTCCGCTTTTGCATTGATCAACATTAAAGCCGTCCATGGTCAGATAGTCAGAAACGACCTTCAGACTTATTGGCTCATCATCAATTACCAGTATTTTTTTGCCTTTGTTCTCCGGGTGGCTTTCGAAAACGAAGGTGTCAGTCTCAATAACGGATTTTGCCGGCTCTGGCAGGTTTATGTCTTTGGCTGTCTCTAACCTGTCGGCAGCGTAAACGGTAAAAACAAATTTCGAGCCCTTGCCAGGGGTAGACTCAACCGATATTGACCCATGATGCAATTCAACCAGTTTTTTTGTGATGCTTAATCCAAGGCCGCTGCCGGTCGATACAGCTTCGCCCTGTTCAAATGGTTCGAATATTTTTTCTAAATACTCCGACTTAATCCCGATTCCTGTGTCAATTAAGTCTATTTCAACAAAGTCTCCGGTCTCTGATGCCATGATTTCTATTTTCCCGTTTTCAGTGAATTTGCAGGCATTGGATACCAAATTTTGAATGATCTGATAGAGCCGGTTCGGATCAGCATAAACCAATATTTTTCCGGGTGTAACCGTGGTCAAAAGTTCAACCTCTTTGTTTTTCAACAAAGGTATTGATAATTGAATAATGGTGCTGATGACCGGATAAAGATCAAAAGAGGTTGGATTAAGTTTTATATCCTTGTTTTTTAATCGCTGTACATCCAGGATATCGTTAACAAGGTACGACAACCTATTTGCACTATTAATGATGATTGATAAATTTTCTTCAGTTTTGCGGTTTATCGGTCCGGCAATACCGTCTTTTAATGTTTCTGCAATCCCTATGATTCCGTGCAGGGGTGTCTTTAACTCATGAGAAGTGTTTGAAAGAAAATTATCTTTTAATTTACTAAGGAGGTTGAGCTCTATGTTTTTATTTACAATTTCCTCTCGGCTTTTTTTAAGAGCTTTAAAGGCTTCAGAAGATTTAACTGATGTGAGAAAGGATTGTGTGAACAAAAGGAATAACTGACATGGAACAAATATGCTTAACGGTGATATCCGGTTGTCATAGAAAATTTCATTTGCTAATCCAATAGCAAATATTGTCACTCCGGATAAAGCGATTAAAGAGCCTTTTATCTTCTTTTTTAAAACGGTTTTTGCCTGTATGAAGAAAAATACGAATATTACCAAAACAAAAATTTTATAAACCGGTACGATGTATGAATAATAATAGGAGGGTAAAAACAAAATATAGGCTATGAAGATACCCCATGTAATTTTTACGGGCTTAAGGACTTTTTTTATAAATTCTATGGGGTATAAAGAGTGATTAAACAAAAGAAGAGCGGGAACAATTGAAAATATAGCACTAAAACCTAGTTTTGCAAGAAACTCCCAATTCAGATCAAGAAAAAATTTTAACAAAAACCGCTCGCTGCGGAAGAAAAAAAAGAGAAAATTGCAACCGCAGACAAGTATAAAATAAAGATTTGAATAACTTTTCCCACTAACCAGAAATGCAATAAAATGATTTATTATCATGAAAGCGACCAAGCCTAACATCAGCGCTTCTATAAAAAGTTTTAATTCACGATAATCTTGCAGATCCTTGTATTTTCCAAAAGAGATTGGCAACCGAACACCACCAGTTTGAAGGTGATAATTAGAAACCTGTATCGTGATGGTGTGTATGTCTCCGGTTAAATAAACTTCTTCTATATAATTCTGAATTTTTGGGG
>JAURYA010000048.1 GCA_030654155.1 Sulfurimonas sp.
CAGTACCTCGCCCTCGCCGCATCCAAAATCAAGCGCACTTTTTATGCCATCTTTGTGAGGCATAACAAACTCCTCTATCAAATCCTCAAACATCTTTACATAACCGAGAGATTCAAGAGTGTTGTGATGCTTGTCGTAATGTTTCTTCTCTTTTGCCTCATCTACATAAAAAGTTTCATCTAAAAAAATATAACTGCATCTTAAACATTTATAATATATTTTATTGGTTTTTGTGTCAATTATAGCAGTTGTGTCGCTGTTGCAAATTTTACATTTTTTCATCTAAGAAATAATACCATTTCTTTTACAAACTATCTTTGATATACTTTCTTTTATGAATCAACTACTCTTCTTTAGCGCATTTTTAGGCGTCTTTATTTTACTTAACATGTATATATCAAAAAGGCTTATTGCCAAACTTGATGTTAGTGAGCGAACCAAACGCTATCTGCTTATATTTCTCATCATAAACCTTATCGGGATTGTGTGCTATATGCTTGGAAGATATTATGTAAACATTATTAACTGGCTCTACTTTCTGTTTTCTGTTCCTATCGGCGTACTCTTTTTACTATTTTGCACCGCCGTAGTTTATGATATATCAAGGGTTTTACTCTCATTCGCGCCGGTCTCTGACTCAAGAAGATTTTTTTTAAAAAAATCGCTCGATGTAGCCTCTTTGGCAGTTGCTTTTACTCTCACTCTTCGCTCTTTGTATGAGGCTAGATTTGTAAAAGTTGAAAAAGTACATGTAGAAATTAAAAACTTAAAAGAGTCATACAAAATAGTTCAATTAAGTGATTTGCACATAGGCGGTCTGATTGATAAAGAATTTGTAAAAGATATGGTAACAAGAGTAAATGCTTTGGCTCCAGATGTCATTGTTATCACAGGCGACTTGATAGATATAGATATTTTACATGCTAAAGAGACCGTAGGTGAGCTTACAAACCTGACATCTAAATTTGGAACATATTTTATAGTAGGAAATCATGATTATTTTCAAGAAATAACAAAAATCATAGAAGCTGTAAAATCTCTAGGCATTAAAGTTCTTGAAAATGAAAATGTCTATATTGGAGAAGATGGAGAGGGTTTTAATCTCGCCGGAGTGTATGACCTGATGGGGTATAGAACTAAAACTTACATGCCTGATTTATATAAAGCGCTAGATGGTAAAAAAGAGTCGCCGACCATACTACTGGCTCATCAGCCAAAATTCATAGAAGAGGTATCTGAAGGCGTTGATTTAATGTTAAGCGGTCATACTCACGGCGGACAGCTCTACCCTTTTAAATTTTTGGTCTCGCTTCAACAGCCATATATAAGCGGACTGCATAAACACAATGAAAATTTACAAATATATGTAAACAAGGGGACAGGATTTTGGGGGCCGCCTATGAGGCTGGGTGCGAGCAGCGAGATAACCGAGATAGTTATTAAGCCGCTTGCACTACTCTAAATTAAAAATAACTTTATTTCCATTATATTTAAGAATTTTATATGGTAAAATACCTTACTAAAGAATTTATAAAGAGATACTAAATGCACGATAAACAGGCAATAATTGTCATTAATGATACAGAAGAAAATATCGATGTTTTAGTGGAGATTCTGGCAAAGTATGATTTAATACCGGTAAGGGACGCTAAAAGTGCCATTGATACAGCAACAGAGGTGAGCAATATAGATTTGATTCTCCTTGATGATATGATGCCGAAAATAGACAGATTCGAGGTGTGCGAAATATTAAAAAGCAACTCTAAAACTTCACATATTCCGGTTATATTTTTAAGCGCAGAAAATAGACAAGAAGATATTCAAAAGGCTTTTGAAGTCGGAGGTGTTGACTATATAACAAAGCCTTTTAATGAACTTTTATCTCGTGTAAATACACATCTAAAACTGAGAGCTTATGAGAAAGATTTAGAGTTAAAAGTTCAAGAAGAGATACAAAAAAACAAAATAAAAGAGCAGATGATTTATCAACAATCTAAACAGGCTGCTCTTGGTGAGCTTTTAATGCATATTGCAGATCAGTGGAAGCAACCATTGGCGTCTCTTGGCTCAATAAATAGCCTTAATAAAGCAAAATTTGAATCTGACGCAAGTATTAACAAAAAAGAATATCTTAAATCTATTAAAAAGTCAGAAGACATTATTATGTTTATGGCTGAGACGATAGAAACATTTAAAAATTTCTATCAACCGTCATATAATAACAAAAACTTTTTTATTGCTGACTCCGTTATTGATATCTTAACTATCATAGAGGGAACATTCTATTTTGATGATATCAAGATATACATTATCTCGCATGAAAACGAGCCGACATTCGGTAATGAAAATGAGTTTTCACAAGTTATATTTTCTATTTTGAGTAACTCAAGAGAGATATTTAAACTAAGAAACACGATAAGTCCTGAGATACACATAGCAATCGACAATAAAAAAATAACAATTATGGATAACGGCGGCGGCATAAAAGAGAAATCATTAGATGATATATTTCTTCCTTCAGTAAGCACAAAGGAGAGCTCCGGTGTCGGTTTATATCTGGCAAAGGTTTTGACTGAGAAAAACGGCGGGGTAATCACAGCTTCAAACACTAAGGACGGCGCTATTTTTACGATTGAGTTTCTTACGTGGATAGACTAGAAGGAACTTAAGTTACTTTTTTTTTAAAAATAAGAAGCGTTTTGTCTTTTGTATCATAGAGAGAGAAGGTCTGCTTATCAATCAGTTTCAGGCTTGGCAGTTTCTCAAAAGTTTTAAGTTTATGAAAATATTGGATGATAGTGTCTTGATATTTAGTATATCTTGAATCACTGTTTTTTTCAAAAAGTGTAAATTTGGTATATAGTTTCTCATCTTCAAACACGGCGTCAACGACTAAAAACTCTCTGTCGTTTTCACTGCTCATTGTACCCTCTGCCACGTCTCTAAAGCCGTAAAGAGTATTTATATCTGCGATAAAAACACCCTCATCGTTTAGCTTATCGGCCACTGCATCTAAAAAGAGCAAAAGCTCATCATGATTTAAAAAATTGAGCACGTCAAAGATAGCAACAACCGCATCGAACTTGCCGTCAAAATCTGAAACGTCAATGCACTCAGCATCCAAACCCTGCTCTTTGCACTCATCTATCATCACGGAACTAAGGTCAATCCCTTTACATGTCACTCCATCACTTATCATACGCTGCATAAATCCGCCGCGACCACAACCTACATCTAAAAGTGTCTTGATTTTATACTCATCCAACTCTGAGCGGTAGAGGTCATAAAGAGCCTCAGTAGCCTCTTCTATGCCAAGCAGATGCTCACTTTTTGCGTAAAGGTCTAAGTTGGTCATCTGACTTGTCATTTAGCTTTTTGCTCTGCTTGAATTACTTCGTTTATCTTTTTATAGATATCTAAAACTTCATCTTTTTTTGCAATATAGCTGTTTTTATTTGCAATTAGGTAAGTTGATGAAGTCATAATATCCTGCACAACCTCTAAGCCGTTTTGCTTCATTGTCGCACCTGTTTCAACAACATCGACAATCATGTCGGCAAGACCTATAAGCGGAGCAAGTTCGATTGAGCCGTAGAGCTTGATGATGTCAACAGATACAGCGCGCTCTTCAAAGTAGCGCTTAGTAATATTTACCATTTTAGATGCAACTTTAATCTCCGGCTTATCAAGGTCAAACTTTTCACCTTTTTTCATCCCGATAGCAACTTTACAGATACCCCGCTTTAAATCCAGCAGACGGATAACATCAAGCCCCTGCTCTTCAAGCGTATCAAGACCTACTACGCCAATATCTGCGGCTTGATGAAATACATAAGTAGCAACATCCTGATTTCTTACAAGCAAAAAACGAAATTTCGGCGTCTCCAAAATAAGTTTTCTGTCGTCAAACGCAAAACTATCCCCAAAAATAGTCTCAAAAATCTCCAAAGTCTCTTTGGCTATACGCCCTTTTGGAAGTGCAACTGTCAGCATAAATTAGCCCTTTTCATTATATTTGTCATTCCGCGAAATATCAGCATTTCATCAACTAGCGAAGCAGGAAATATCTTTTTAAAATTTATAGCATCCCCGCCGGTTAGAAATATATCCATATTGTATGATTTTACTTCGCTTTGCAGCAGTTTTAAGTATCCATAGCTTATGGCGTCGCGGGAATTTTTCGGCATTCTATCCAAATCCACCTCAAAGTTAAATGAGTAGGTGAGCGCACTGGATATATTTTTGTAGCACTCACTCATCGCCCTCGCACCAGGGTAGATAAAACCGCCCTCAAATCTGCCCTCTTTTACGACATCGACAGTAATTGCGCTTCCGGCATCGACAATAATGCCGCTTTCTATCGCTTCGCACGCCATAATTCTGTCAACGCCCATAGTTTCGTAGTATTTTTTCATGTCTACATGTAGAGATAGATCAATCCAATTTTCCAGCTCCTTTAAAACTTTTTTGACATGTGGATTTACGCAGATATAAAATACCTTCTCTTTTACAATCGAGGGGTCAAAAAGATTTACATCCTCTTTGTAGCCCTTGTCTTCAAGAAAAAAATGGTAGGTTGTATTTCCAATGTCACACAGAAGCATTATTGAATTTTCCAGCCCTGTTGCTTAAAGGCTTCTTTGGCTTTTAAACAAAGCGGCGCATCGATGAAAATAATCTTATGTTTAAAATTATGACCGCAAAAAATAACCAATTTTGCATAAATCTCTTCAAATTTATGAACATCTTTCATCAGCAGTTTACTTTTTTGACTTACTGCAAAAATCGCCCAAAAATAGCCAGTCACATCAGTGGCTTTATATATTTTTATTTTATTTCTTACACCAAGCTCTCTTGGTGCAATCTCAAGCATTTTTTTATAAATCTTCCCTTTTATTCTAAGAGAATCTACTAATATCTGCATTTATTCACCCTTTATTAAAAGATAATTTTACCAAAATAATGCTTTAGCGATAGATAATATTAGATATAATTCAACTATGAAAATAGTAAAAACAAAATTGAATTACGTAAATTCTTATTCTTTATTTGACACAAACACGCTGACAATTGGCGAGATTGTGCCTTTTGACATTTTAATAAAAAAAGAAAACGATTACATAATCATTATTGAAGCCGGAACCTTGTTGTCTAAAAATCTTTATGATAAATTAAAAAAACATGATGGTTTATATATAGCTAAAAAAGATGAAGAGAAACAGATACTCTCTTGTGAGAGCTTAAAATACTATATTAGACACAACAGAGACAATCACGCAAAAAGAATTCAACTTCTTTATGATGTTAACTCTCAACTATTTGATATTTACCTAAGCAATAAAGATAACAAAATAAACCTAGAATGCGTTGAGCTCATAGTAAAATCAATCATTTATATTCTTAAATATGATGAGATTTTTATAAAAAACACAATGCCGTATTTTATAAATGACAATATGCTAAAAAACCACTCTCTTCATGTTGCCATCTATGCCCTCTCTCTTGGAAATGCGCTAAAGTTTAATGAAGGGCAGCTGTTAAAACTAGGCATAGCCGGGCTGCTGCATGACGTAGGTTTTAAAAAAATCGACGCTGACATTATAAATAGAGAGTCGCAGCTTGATTCTGCCGAAATAGCAATAATACAAAAGCACGTTCAGTACAGCGTAGATATTATAAAACAAAATCATATTCATGACCCTTATATTTTAGATGCAGTTATGCACCACCATGAGCGTTACGACGGCAACGGCTATCCAAATAATCTTACAAAAGGGGAGATAAGCGATTTTGCCTCAATTTTGGCAATTTGTGATGTTTTTGACGCTCTGACAAACAACAGACCTCACAGAAAGCACTACTCCTCATTTAATGCGCTAAAAATGATGATGCGTGATTCTGAAATGGTAAACAGATTTAATCAAAACTACCTGCACTTAAGTCTTAAACTACTATAATTTATACGTTTACTAAAAAATTTTATTTTTATCTACTTTTTTACTATAATAAAATAAAATACGTGTTATAATCTGAGCTTAACTTAATAGATAAAGGACAAGAATGAAACTTTTATTTACTTCCATCTTTATAGCGTTACTTTTAAATAACTCTTTGCTAAATGCTTCAGAATCAATGAAGTTAGAAGAGGCAATAGAAATTTTAAAATCCCAAAACCTAGAGATTAAAAGTGCTCAAATAGAGATAGAGACAGCGCTTCAAGACGCAAAAAGCGCTTCTGGGAATCATTACGGCAAGCTTGATTTTATTCAAGATTTTGTAAGCTCTGATGATGCAGGAAATGTTTTTGGTTTTAAACTAAGCTCACGAGAGGCGACATTTGGGGATTTTGGAGCTAAAGAGTTTATGGACAATTATATGGCAGGAACTCCAGACTACACAACTCCTCCGCATGATTTAAACTACCCAGACTCAAGAAACTATTTTCAAAGCAAACTAAAATACGAAGTTCCGCTATTTACCGGATTTAAAATATCAAGCTATGAAAACATTATGGAGTCGGTTGCAAAAATCAAAAAACTTGAAAAATCTCAAATGGTTAACGAGAAAATATACGAGACGAGAAAAAGTTTTTACGATATGGCACTGCTTGAAGAGTCAATCTCAAATCTTGGCGTTATTTTAAAAAATATAAACACTTTGGAAACTATGACAAATGAGATGATTGAAGTAGGATATGCAAAAAAGATAGACCTGCTTGAAGTCAAGGCAAAAAAAGGAAATGTTGAGAGACTTATCTCTCAAATGAAATCAAACGAAGAACTCCTCTACCACTATATAAGCTTTTTGCTAAACCAGAGAGTGACATCCATTAAAACTCCATCCTTAGAGATACAAATGCCATCTTTTTCAAACAGTGAGATATTGGCAAACAACTTAGATATTCAAAAAGCAAATAGCGGACTTGAAGTCAAAAAAAGTTTGATTGATGTTGCACAATCTTCATATTACCCTATGGTTGGAGCTTTTGCAGAGGTCTCAACTGCTGATGATAAATTTTTAGACGAAGCGAATGAGCACCAGTCCTACACATTTGGCGCAAGACTTACTTTCAATATTTTTAACGGCGGCATAGACGGCGCAAATGTCGAAAAATCACGACTTGAGTATATAAAAACAAAGACGCAGGTTGCCCTTGCAAATAGCGGCATTGAACTTCAAACACAAAAAATAAGAACCGAGATACAGAGCTACAACAACGATATAGAATCGCTAAAAAAAGAGCTTATCTTAGCTGATGAAATTTACAGTAATTATGAAACTAGATATAAAGAGAAGCTCTCTTCAATGAGCGATGTTGTAATAAAACAGTCAGAACAGATACAAAAGATACTGCAGCTGCAGCAGACTGTAAATAAGCGAAATGAGAGAATTTTCGCACTTGAAAAATTAGCAAACGGAGAACAAAAATGAAGAAAATCTTAATACTTTTAGCCCTCGGAACTTTATTGATTGCAGAGAGCATAACGCTCTCAGGTACGGTAATAAGCGACAACACTAAGATGATTACAAGCAGATTTATGGGTTTTGTCACAGATGTAAAAGTCTCCGAGGGTGACTTTGTAAAAAAGGGTGACATGTTATATGCGATTGATTCGAAAGAGATAGATTCTGCCCTTGCTCAAGTTGAACTGGGCATTTCTCAAGCTCAGCTCTCACTTCAAATGTATCAAAATCAGTATACAAATGTAAAACTGAATCTTGAGAGACATATAAGATTGTTAGAAAAAGATATGGTTTCAAAATTTGAAGTTGAAAATCTTGCACTTAATGAGCGAAATCTGGCAAATATGATTGATATTTCAAAAAAGCAGGTTGCTCAAGCAGAGAGTAGACTCTCAGAGGTAAAAAACCAGTATCGCTACTTAAATATAAGAGCGCCAAACGATGGTGTAATAGTAAGCAAAAATATCGAAGTCGGTGAGATGGCAATGCCGGGAATGCCTGCGCTTGAGCTCTCAGATTTGACAAATCTCAAAATATCTGCGGAGATTTCAGAAGATAACTTAAGTCGCATCAAAGAGGGTAAAAAAGTGGTAATCAACATTCCCTCACAAAATATACAAGCCGCTGGAACAATAAGTGCAATTATACCTAGCTCAAACGCTATGACGCACTCATTTAAGATAAAGATCTCATTTAAAAATGTGTACAAATCCATATATCCCGGTATGTATGCAACCGTAGTTATTGAGTAAGGTTTAAAATATGAACAGTTATAAACCGACAGATATTGCGGGAAAACTAGCATCCGGATTTTTACGAAATCCACTCACTATCGTTCTTGGCATATTTTTACTCTCTATTGGATATTTGGCTCTAAACATCATGCCGCGTGAAGAGAATCCACAAATGGTAGTAAGCGGCTCAACCGTTATAGTAGCACTTCCCGGAGCCAGCGCGGCGGAGATTCATAAGGCCATCGTCAAGCCGCTGGAGAGAAAACTAAAAGAGGTAAAAGGGGTAGAAAATATCTCTAGCATGGCTATGGATAACGTCGGAATTGTAAATGCCGCATTTTTTATCGGGGAAGCCAAAGAGGACTCAAACCTAAAAATTTATGACAAAATCATGCAAAACTCCGACATGTTTCCTAAAGGGGCGATGAACCCGATAATAAAACCTCTTGATATAGATATAGATATTCCCGTTGTATCTGTTGCTTTTTACTCAAAAGATGAGAACATGAGCAAGACGGAGCTATATGACAGAGTAAAAGAGATACAGCACCAGATTAACGGAGTAAAAAACGTTGCCGTCACTGAGCTAAAAGGCGGAAACAGACATCAGTTTAACATCGAAGTGGACCTGAACAAACTCTCCGGATACAACATCTCTATGGGTCAGATTGTCCAAGGTGTACAATCCCTCTCATACAGCGTTCCTGCGGTAAAAAACAGAACTAAAGAGAATGAGATAATAATGCTTGGTGTAAAAAATGCCATCGAGAGTGCAGATGACATCGGAAGCATAATAGTTGCAAAATATATGGGTTCTCCAATTTACCTAAGACAAATCGCAAAAGTTACAAGCTCTTACGACATACAAAACTTCAAATCTGCAAGCATAAGCAAAAAAGATGAGAGCAAAGAGTTTTCACCGCTGCAAAATCAGGTAACACTCAGCGTATCAAAACTTCAAGGAACAAATGCCGTAGTTATTGCTGATGCGGTCAAGAGCGAACTAGAGAGCCACAAAGAGTTCTTAAACAAAAACGGTATCGGATATGTTATTACCAGAAATGACGGAGAGAGAGCAGATGAGGCTGTTAACGAGCTTGTTTTTCACCTTCTTTTATCCATCGTAATCATAGCGATTTTACTTATTATCGTGCTTGGATGGAGAGAGTCTCTCATAGTTACATTTACCGTCCCGGCGATTTTGGCAATTACGCTCTTTGTGGCTTATCTAAGTGGTCAAACCATTAACCGGATTACTCTTTTTGCCTTCCTTCTCTCGCTCGGACTTTTAGTCGATGCGGCGATTATCGTTATTGAGAATATTCACAGGCACTACCACTCAAAAGAGTCGGCAAACAAAAGTGTTGATGACATAATGATAGAGGCTACAGATGAGATTGGACCGCCGACAAACATAGCAACTCTGGCGATTATTATGACGATGATTCCTATGGCGTTTGTCGGGCAGATGATGGGGCAGTTTATGAAACCGATTCCAGCAAATGTTCCTGTTGCTCTTGTTGCTTCGCTTTTTGTTGCATATATTTTCACACCGTATCTAGCGGTTAGAATTTTAAAAAAACCTGATTATAGCGGCGAGGAGAAACATTAATGTTTAAAAAATTTCAAGACACAGTTTTTGAGGGTATTCAAAACCCGAAAAAGAGAAACCTAATCTTAGCGGCAACATTTGTAGCTTTTGTGCTATCCGTGCTTATGATTGCGCCAAGCAAGATGGTTTTGGCAAAAATGCTTCCGGGAAAAAATAACGATACGTTTACTATCTACACAACATTGGCAGAGGGAAGCTCCATCGAGCAGACTAACAGAGTGACGGAGTGTGTATCTGAATTTATAAAAAAAGAAAAAAATGTTGAAAATTTTGAGATATTTTTAGGCATGGGAGCTCCGCTTGATTTTGCCGGTCTTATCAAAGGCTCTCACTTTAAAAGTTCTGAAAACGTTGCGGAAATTGTTGTAAATCTTACAAAAAAACATAACCGTGACGAGCCCTCATACTTTATGGTTCAAAGAATAAGACCCTCTATTCAAAAAAGCTGTACCCAACTCTACAACAATACAACAATCACATTTGTTGAGCCTCCGGCAGGACCGCCTGTTTTAGCTGCAATCGTGGCAGAAATATACGGTCAAGATGCAGACGGAGTAAGGGAACTCTCAAACAGAGTTAAAGGGGTGTTTGAAAATACAGAGGGGCTTGTTGATGTTGAAGTCATGCAAGATGAGATTTATGATACATTTGAAGTAGAAGTTGACAGCACAAAAGTCGCTCTCTCAGACGTAAATGTAAAACAGCTAAATGATGTGCTCTATTTGGCGTTTGAGGGGATGCAGATAGCCGTTAAGAACTCTGATGTAGTTAATGACCAGATTCCAATCTATCTATCTCTTAGCCTTGAGTCTAAAAAATTCTCATCAAAAGATATTGATGCCATTAAAGCAAAACTCTCATCTCTAAAACTTATGAATCAGATGGGAATGATGACACCAATCACAGAGCTGGTAACGATTGTGCCGAAAAAATCAAATCCTATGATTATGAGCAAAAATCTCCATCAGATGACTAACGTTATGGCGGAGACGGATATGGTTTCACAGGTTTATCCTCTAATGGAAGCCAGAAGTGCAATACTAGAGAACTTTGGCGACAAATATGATATAGAAAAAATCGGTCTCTTCAATCTCAAGCTTACCGACAAAAATAGCAAAAATGTATATGAACTCATCTGGGATGGGGAGATGGAAGTAACTCTTGATACCTTTGTCGAGTTAGGAGCTGCTTTTATCGCCGCACTTGTGCTTATATTTTTACTGATGGTTATCTATTATAAAAGCTACACACTTAGCGGAATCATACTTCTAGGCTCGTTCTTATCAATCATCGGCGTAATCGTGGGGCATTACATTATGGATCTCTTCACCTCAGATACATTTTTTCTAACGGCTACATCGCTCATAGGTTTTATAGCGCTTATCGGAATAAGCTCAAGAAACTCTCTTTTATTGATTGACTTTACCGCCTCTTTGATGAGAGACAGCAAGATGGGCAAAGCAGAGGCGATTGCGTACGCAGCGGCAACACGTGCCAAACCTATTTTTCTAACTGCCGCAGCGATTATACTTGCTTCAACGCTTCTAGCCGGTGACGCAGTATTTGGCGGTCTTGGAGTTGCTCTTATATTTGGAACTATTGCGGCGGTTATTGCCTCTTTGATTATTGTTCCGATACTTCTATTTAAAGCCGATTTGAGTAGACATTTTAATTTAGATTAGAAAAGAGTTAGGGGAATTTTTCCAGATGCAAAATCTTGCATCTGGGGATGGTAGAGGTTATAATCTAGCGTATTGCACGCTTGAACAAGCGTCTATCTTTAACAATTCACTTAACGTAGCATCGCTTATAATACTATCAACTAAAATAACGGCAAGCGCCTGTTTCTTATCGTTTCTAGATAGTGAAAAGTCCGCTATATTTACATTATGTTTTGCCAACGTGCTACCGATATTTCCAATAACACCGGGAACATCTTGATTTTTGAGTATTATCATATCGCCTTTAATCGCAACTTCAATATCAAATCCGTCAATAGATACAATTCTAAATACATTATCATCAAAAATAGTAGCGCTGATTGTAGTCGTTCCGCCCTCTGCCGTAGTCAATTTTATAGTAATAAGATTTTTATAAACAGATGAGTCGTGAAGTGCTTCAAACTCTACTTTAATACCCTTCTCTTTTGCTATAAACTCAGCATTTACATAGTTAATCGTATCATCGCTGATTTGGCTCATTGCACCGACTGCAACAAAGGTAGCAAGAGAGTCGACATATTTGGCAATCTCGCCCTGTCCGCTAACTTTTATGGCAACTATTTGTGATTTGTTAAGCTGAGACTCTAAGAAACCGATTTTTTGTCCCATCTCCAAAAACGGCTTAACAAACGGCGGTATTTTACTCTCATCAATCGGCAGGTTCATGGCATGTGCATATGAGATGCCCTTAGCCGCAGCAATTGCGTTTTCCGCTGCCTGAACCCCGATGTTATATTGAGACTCATAGGTATTTGCACCCAAGTGAGGAGATACTGTTACATTATCAAGGTCTAAAAGCGGGTTGTTTGTTGCAGGCTCTTTTACAAATACATCAATACCTGCGAAACGGATTTTACCGCTTGTAAGACCTGCATAGAGTGCTTCCTCATTGTAAAGACCGCCTCTGGCACAGTTGATTAAAACTACGCCATCTTTCATCTTTGCAATCTCTTTGCTGTCTATAATGTTAACTGTTTCTTTGTTTTTAGGAGTGTGTATAGTGATAATATCGCAATCTAAAATATCATTGAAGTTTTTAGTATAAACCATATCAAGGTCTGTCACTTTTGATGGGTTGATGTATGGGTCGTAAGCAACGATATCCATCTCAAAAGCCTGAGCTCTTTTTGCTACACGAGAGCCAATATTACCAAAACCGATAACACCGAGCTTTTTGCCTTTCATCTCATATCCGTACCACTTCTCTCTCTTCCAAACTCTCTGCTCTTTTAAGTGATTGTGTGAATATGGGAACATTCTCATACAAGAAAGCATATGCGCCATTGTAAGCTCAACTGCTGCGATAGTGTTTGCGGTAGGAACATTCATGACAATTATTCCCTCTTTTGAACACCCTTGAATATCGACATTGTCAACACCGACACCGGCGCGAACTATCGCTTTCATATTTTTTGCTGCAGCTATAAATTTATCATCGACATCAGTTGAACTTCTTGTAATAGCAACATCTGCATCTTTGATAATGTCTAAAAGTTTTACTTTGTCTTCATCTGCTGCCATAACAAAATTTATATTTTCATCATTTCGAAGCATCTCTAAACCGGCTTCGTGAATATGGTCACAAACAACTATGGTATATTTTTGCATTATGTATCCTCTTTATACAGCCCGACTTTGGCTGAAATTTCATAATTTTTTAACACTTCAACTAGGGAGTTTAATTTATCTCTATCACTTGAGTAAATTAATAACTCTGCACCGCTTTTATCTTTTTTAAGATAATACTTTAATTGATGTTGCTTTAACTCTTCTTTTAAACAGAAAAGCTGATATGGATCTAACAAAGGGGCTGAGAGTTTGTATACTGGCTTACTTTCTGTTTTCTCATTCAAATCAACTTGGATGAAAACCTCATTAACAGGATAGGAATATCCCAGCTCTTCAGTTTTAGAAAAATGGTTTAACCAATCTTTTTCTGGTTCATCTGCTGCCGTACCGCTCTTATGTTCAAGCGGGGCTAACTTTATAGAAGTTTCATTTGAGTTAATTGAAATAAGAAATAAAATGATAAAAACAGCTACCCCGACTGCAATGAGTGGGGTAAGCCATTTTAAAATCTTTCGCACAATTTTTACTTAAATTTATCTTTAATTAAATCGCCCAAAGAGTGTGATTCGTCATCATTAATTTCATCAAGCATTGCCTGATTTTTTATGTAATCTAATTTTTTAACAGATAGGCGAATACGGTCACGCTTAGTATCGATAACAGCTATCGCAGCTTCAATTTTTTGACCTATCTCTAAATCACTCTTTTCTAGCGGAGCAAGATCTTCATCACGAATAAGCGCATCAACACCATCTTCTAAAGATACAAACACACCAAAATCTTTGATATCACGAATTGTCCCAGTTACTATACTGTTTAACTTGTGAATTTTTGAAAATGTATCAATAGGACTCTCTAAAAGTGCTTTTCTATTTAGTGAAATTTTTTGGTCTTCAGGGTTGATTTTAGCAATCTTAACTTCAATTTCATCACCAGCTTTTAACACATCTCTACATTTAACATTTTTATCCCAAGAGATATCCTGATTGTGCAGAAGACCTTCAATACCATCAATACGAACGAATGCGCCGAAGTCTGTTAAAGATGTAACTGTTCCTGTAATTACGTCACCCTCTTTGTGATTTTTCATAAACTCATCAAAAGGTTTTGCTAAAAGTCTTTTTAAAGAAACACGAAGCTTATGAGTTTTAGGATTTATCTCAATTACTTCAACGTCAATCTCTTGACCGACTTTTAAATAATCATTTGGATTTTTTACATTTTTGTCCCAAGAAATTTCTGATATATGCAAGAAGCCTTCAATGTCATTTCCTAAATCAACAAACACACCGTACGCTTCAATATTTGAAACAGTTACAGTAATTGTGTCACCCTCATCTAACTCACTCTCAACTTCTGCCCAAGGGTCAGATTGAACTGCTTTGATAGATAGTGAAAGGTGTCTTTTGTCTTTATCGTAAGAGATAGCTTTAACAAGTACACTGTCGCCTTCTTTATAAAGTTTAGACGGATTTACCGGACCTTTATAGCTGATTTCGTTGTAATGAACTAAACCATCAACACCGCCAACATCTACAAACATACCGTAGCTAGTGATTTTTTTAATAGTTCCCTCAACAGCTGCATCATCTTCCAAAAGCTTGTCAATAATCTCTTTTTTCTTTTTGCGCTCATCGTTGAAAAGTTTACGACGAGAAACAACAATCGAATTTTGTTCTTCATCAATCTTAACAACTTGAGCTTTAATTTTGCGGCCTACTACTTCATCAGTATCTTTAAAAGCAGCTAGTGAACGAGGCATAAAGAACACCACATCATCTGCTTCTACTACATAACCACCACGATTTTTCTTAGTAATAACACCATCAATAATTATATCTTCGAAGTTTTCTTTATATTTATCAATAAAATCAATTGTCTTTTGTTGCTCTAAAACTTTTTTGTATGATATTTTAGGACGCTCATTGTAGTACCCTGTAACCATAACTTTAATTTTATCGCCGACATTAAACTTTAACTTACCATTTTCGCTGATTTCATCTAAACTTAGAATACCCTCTAGTTTATCGCCAACACCTACTAATGCTCTGTTTTCATCAACTTGTATTTCAACAATTTCACCCTCTACAATACGGCTTGTTTCTTGTTGTTTTTCGCTTGCAGCAAACATCTCTGCAAAATTTTCTTCTTCTTCAAATAATTCGTTATCGAACGCCATTACCTATCCCTGTTACATAAAAATTTGGTGATTATATCTAACTATTGATAATTTTTGTATTAATTATGTAAAAATCAAACCATAAAATAGTTAATTTGATTGTTTGTTAAGCTTTTTGACTATTACTTCTTTCCCTTACAAAGGCTTCAAACTCTTCTGCGCGAAGCGGCTTAGAGTAGTAGTATCCTTGTATCTCATCGCATCCCTCTTCGCGAAGACAATCGAGCTGTTCTACTGTTTCCACCCCTTCGGCGATTGTTGTTATTCCAAGACTTTTGCTGAGGACAATAATGGCTTTGACTATGGCTCTGTCTTCTGGATTTGTATCTATGTCGCGGACGAAGGATTGGTCGATCTTTAGTTTGTATACTTCGAATCTTTTGAGGTAGCTGAGTGAAGAGTAGCCGGTTCCAAAATCGTCAATTGCCATTCGTATCCCACAATCATGCAGATCATCCATTATTTTACAAGCATGCGCAGGATCATTCATCGCAGCTGCTTCCGTCAGCTCAATCTCCAAATATTGCGGCAATAGCTTGGTCTCCTTTAGTATGTCTGTGATTAGTTCCGGTAAATTAGCATGCCGAAACTGCACAGCCGAGAGATTAACGGCAATTATCATCGGCGCTAGACCGCTCTCAATCCAGCTCTGCATCTGTTTCACGGCACTACGCATTACCCATTCTCCAATCTGCAAAATTAAGCCATTTTGCTCTGCAAGGTGAATAAATTTGTCCGGTGGAATATTTCCAAGGGTTGGATGTGTCCATCGAAGCAACGCTTCTGCTCCAATAACTGTGTCATTGTGCAGTGATATTTGCGGCTGATAAACAACATGTAATTGCTCCTCCTCCAGTGCATGGAACAGGGCATTGTTTAACTGAAGATTGATTGATGAATCTTCCTGCATCTTTTCTGTAAAGAAACGATAACAGTTTCGTCCCTCTTCTTTTGCGTGATGCAGTGCAGCGTCGGCATTTTTGGAAAGAATTTCCTGAGTAGTACCATCATCCGGAAATAGAGCAACACCTATGGAAGCGGTCACAACCAGTTCATTTTGTTCTATTAAAAAAGGCTTAGAAATAATGTTTAAGAGTCGTTGGAGTAGTCTGGCAATAGTAGCTATATCTATTGGCAGCATCAAAAAGATGAACTCATCTCCGCCTAGACGCGATACTATATCCTCTTCACGATTTTCTTCATGAATAAACTGTTGAAACCGTTTGCTTAGCTCAACCAATAAGATGTCTCCGACAGTATGTCCAAGGGTATCGTTGATATCTTTAAAGTGGTCAATATCTAGGAAAAGTACAGCAAATTTCTCATTATTTCGTTTACTAAAACTTATGGCGAAGTTGATACGATCTTCTAATGTGGCTCTGTTTGGAAGTCCGGTGAGTAAATCAAAATTTGCAAGATAATTAATACGCTCTTGAGCAAGTTTATTATCTGTGATATCATCCTTGCTTATCATGTAGTGGGTAATCTCTCCATCAGCCTGATATATTGGAGAGGCTATGACCATTTCAATGTATTGTGTACCATCTTTGCGTTTATTGGTACACTCCGCGTCAAAGCTTTTACTCAATTTCAATTGCGTCAATATATCATCGCATATGGCTGATTTCGAATGGAATTGATTAATATTTTTGCCTACCGCTTCAGCTCCCGCATATCCGGTTAATTTGGTAAAACTGGCGTTAACATATTCAATAGTGCCGTAAGTGTCAATAAGAATAATACTATTTTGGCTTTGCTCAACCGCCTGTGAGAGTTTATGCAACTCAATTTCTGCTTCTTTGCGCTCAGTTATATCAGTGGATACATTCAGAGCATAAGATATTTCCCCTTTGTCGTCATACTCAAGAACATAAGTCGCATCTAACCAAACTACACCCTTGCTGGGTATATCAATCCTAATCTCCCTGCGGACTGCTTTTGCGCTAGAGAATAGCTCTTTGACAGCATCAGAACACGAATAGCCGTCAATCGCATCTTCGAGCATGCTTACTGGCTTGCCAATGAGCTCTTCACGAGAAATGCCGAATAATTTTTCAATTGCTTCATTCACATATACAAAATTTAAATTCTTGTCAATTCTGGCAATAAGATTTGGAGTATTTTCACTAAGAGTTCGAAACTGCTCCTCTTTAATAAGCAGCTCCTTTGTTCGCTCTTGAACTTTCTCTTCCAGTTCTCCGTTTAAGCTCTCAAGGTCACTGCGAGCCTCCTGAAGCTGAGTGCTTTTATAGTATGAGTCTTCATAACTTGAAAGCAGCAGGTCTAAAAGTCGTACTTTATCTGCTGCTATAAAAAAATCATTTCCTCCGAAGCGAAGGCTAATTACATCATCCGCTCCTTTTTCAGCGCGTCTTTGCATATTGATATAAGCTTCATCTATCACCTCACTCAGAAGAGTCTGATCAAATGGTTTGACAAGAAACTTATCTGCCCCCGCTTCAATACTTTGAATAATGTTGTTCGGTTCTGAAAGGGATGTCAGAAGGATAACGGGAATATTTTTCAGATTCTCATCGGCGCGAATTGCCTTACATAGAGTATAACCGTCCATTCGAGGCATCTGAATATCGCTTATGATAATATCAGGCTTTATCTGTGTGGATTTAAGCCACTCAAGGGCCTCTTGCCCATCAAAACATAGATGCACAGAAGAGTACCGAGCATCTAAAAAATATTTAATCACCTGAGCCTGTGTTTTACTGTCTTCAACTGCAAGTATAAAAATGTCTTTTTTCGGATTTTCTGTTGTGCTCATCTCTTGTCCTTTGCAACCATCAATTTAAGGAGTATCTCTTTTATCCCTTGGGGAGGTAGAATCATATCTATTCCGCCGAGATTGATCGCCTCTTTTGGCATGCCAAAAACTGTTGAACTTGCTTCATCTTGAGCGATTGTTAAAGCGCCTCTGTCTTTTAACATTTT
Source organism: Sulfurimonas sp. (assembly GCA_030654155.1). Classification (GTDB taxonomy): domain Bacteria; phylum Campylobacterota; class Campylobacteria; order Campylobacterales; family Sulfurimonadaceae; genus Sulfurimonas. Next base: position 18,223 of record JAURYA010000048.1, read on the forward strand.
CATCTCAATAGCCCCGTCTCTGCCCATGCCTGAAAGAATCACAGCAACAGTCTCTTTTGCGCCGTATGCCGCAGCGGAAGAGAAGAGTCTGGATACGGAGGGGACAAACATCTCGCCTGCAACGGGCTTTAAAAATTTTATTCTTCCTCTGCCTATTGTCATATGGTATCCTTCTGGGCCGAAATAGATATTTCCCGGCTTTATTATCTCACCGTCAACTGCTTTTTTTACATGCAGCAAACATTGTCCGTTCAGCCACTCTACAAAATGTTCCATAAAACCATTCGACATGTGCTGAACCACCAATATCGGCAATGGATAGTCAGCCGGCAACTCTTTTAGAATTTCGCTAAGAATCGAAGGTCCTCCCGTAGAAGCTCCTATGACGACCATATTATAGGTTCTACCCCTGAAATTTACAGCTTCAACCTTTTTGTAAACATTATTGGACTCTTTTTGCTTCCACCTGCGAACCACTTTTATCTGCGAAAGCACTCTGACATGTTCAATCAAATCCTCAAGATGCTTTCTGAAATCCGGATGTCCCGGTCCTCTTGGTTTTTCAAGTGCCGCAAGCGCACCAATGCCCATACCTTTCATCAACGTCTTTGCATCATCCACATTCCACTCAGACGAAACAAGCATAATCGGGGTTGGATTCTCCTCCATTATCTCTTTTGTTGCTTCAAACCCGTTCATATTTGGCATATTGATATCCATGACAATGATATCCGGTTTCAGTTCAGGTACCTTTTTTACGGCTTCCAGCCCGTCTTCTGCCACACCGACAACTTCGATGTCTGCTTCTGCATTAAGATAGTTGACAAGAAGCTGTCTTGATGTCGGCGAATCTTCAACGACTAACACATGTATCATATAAATTTACCTCTCATGTATAATCAATTTATAAGCCATTTTATTGTTTCCTTCAAATTATTTTGATCAAATGAACTTTTTACAATATACGCATTCGCGCCGGCTCTCATACCTCTCTCTTTATCTTCCGGAGATTCCAGTGCAGTTACAAGCACAATAGGAAGTTCTGAAAGCACTTTATCGCTTCTGATAGACTCGGTAAGCTCAAAGCCGTTCATTCTAGGCATTTGAATGTCAGATACGAGGAGATCAAATGTGCCTTTTTTAAGCTCTGTGTACGCTTCTAGACCGTCATTTGCAGAGACTACATCATATCCGGCAATCTCCAGTACATTTTTTAAGAGTATTCTTGTAGTTGGCGAATCATCTACTACCATCACTCTTCGTTTTTTGCGCATTTCTTCTTTACGGACCGATATATCAGTACTTTTTGCCTTGCCAATTGATTTAAAAAGGTCCTGAACATTAAGGATAAGAGCAGGTTTATCAGAAGAGAGCAGAGCTACTCCAGATATGTTTTTTACCCTAGAGAGCTGTTTGCCCAAACTCTTAATCATAACCTCTTCTTCATAAAGTATTTCATCAACGCCAAGAGCTATCAGATCTCCTCCTGATTCAACAACCGCAACAGTAATTTTTTTATTTTCATCTACGCTTGCTTGAATCCCAAGGATATCACTAAGCAGTACAAAAGGAATAACCTGATGGTTAAAAGTCAATGTCTCTTTTGTTTCTATGGTCTTTATCTCTTGAGCCTTAATCTCCATAACTCTTCTTACATTTATGCTTGGAAATATGAATCTCCGCTCATTTACAGAGACAAGAACTCCTCTGAATGTTGAGAGGGTAAGAGGCAGTACTATATTGAACTCGCTTCCGCCTTCATCCAGATTTTTAACACCGACTACACCTCCCAGACGCTCTATTTTCTCCTTGACTATCGCCAGACCCAGACCGCGGCCTGAGAGATCGCTCACAATCTTGCTTGTGGTAACGCCTGATTTAAACATTAGCGATAAAACAGCTTGAGAATCCAAATGCTGTGATTCGTCTTTATTTATTATGCCATTCTTCAAAGCTGACTCAATAAGTTTGTCTTTATCCATTCCCGCTCCATCATCCCGTACGATGATTGATACTTTTGAGGAACTCTCCTGTTTTAGAGAGATTGTTATCAGGCCTTTGCTAGGTTTTTGTTTTTTTGCTCTGATTTCAGGTGTCTCAATGCCATGGTCAACGGCGTTTCTTAGAAGATGGGTAAGCGGATCTTTCATCTCTTCGAGTATTCTGCGATCTATCTCAATCTCCCCGCCTTCGACTTTGAGCATAGCTTCCTTGCCGACACTGACTGCCATGTCGTGCACCGTCTTTGGCAGAGCAAAAAAGAGAGTAGAAAAAGGAAGCATAAGAGCCTCTTTCATCTCATCAAGAAGCCTGTCAACCATGATATCAACCAATCTTTCATCATTTTTTGAGCGAGCAATCTCTTTTAAAAGCATCACTTCAAGTTTTTTTATTTGTTCTGACAACTCTCTGAGAGAGTATGTTTGTTTCTTCACATACGACATGCCTGATTCTATCTTTTTTTTCCACTCTGTTGTCTCTTTGAAGATACTTTCAACCCCTTCTATATGTCTTGCGGAGACTATTTTTACAAAAAGCATCTCCTCGCTCTGTGTCATAATTTTGTTGAGTTTTTCTACAGGGACTCTTATGGTCTTGGAGTCCTGTGGTTCAGTTTTTGGTTCACTTTTCTGCTCATTTTCGAAACTTCTGCTTATCTCTTTCTCTTGCGGCTCTTGTTCTTTGGGCAACTCTTCTTTTGGAATTTCTGTTTTTTGTGCAAAATTTGTTTCCTGCACAACATCGGCACTCTCCAAAAGCTCCGTTATATGTTCTATGTATTTTTGCACCTTTGGTTTTTGCTCACCTCTTTTTTCAGGCGCCGTGTTTGCAAGAATAGCAAGAAAATCTACGCTCTCAAGCAAGTAATTTATCAGCTCTTTTGGTATTTTATTACCGGATTTTTTAAATTTTCCAAAAACATTCTCTATGCTTTTGCATATCTCCTCAATCTCCGATATATTTACCGAGCGTGCGGCTCCCTTCAAGCTGTGAGCCTCTCTAAAAAGTGTTTCAATAATCTGACCGGACTTCTCTTGATTCTCACTGTTTTCCAGCTCCAAAAGTCCGTTTGAGAGTATCTCTACATGTTCTCTCGCTTCTAGGACAAATGTCTCAAGCAATATTTTTAAAAAGTCTTCATCTTGCGTTTGCATAGCATATCCTTATCCGATTTTTCCGCCAAAACTGTATTGTTCCATTAGTGATTTAAGTTTTTGGCTCAGATTATTCAGATCTTTTGCGGAGTTTTCAACCTGTCTTATGCTCTCAACATTTTGAGATGTTGCATCTCTGATGCCCATCATAGCGCTTGCAATCTGATCCATTCCTGCCATCTCCTGTTCCGAAGACGCCGCAATAAGAGTTCCTGACTGGGCTGCTTCTATTACACTTTGTCTTAATGACTGCATAGATTTTCTGGCATTTGCTGCCTGCATTACACCTTCGTCCACGGCTTTGCCGCCCTGTTCTGCCACCATTACAAGGGTATTTGTAGCCTGCTGTATATCTGTTAGTATTTTTTGCACCTCTCCCGTTCCCTGTTTAGACTGGTTGGCAAGGTTTTTAAGCTCCTGTGCGACAACAGAGAATCCTTTGCCGTGTTCACCTGCTTTTACCGCTTCTATGGATGCATTGACTGCCAAAAGATTTGACTGGCTTGCTATATCCTCTACGGTTGACACTATATTGCCAATCATTTGGCTCTGCTCGCTTAGACGGATAATGTTGGCTGCGATTAAGTTCATCTTTTCTTTGATTTGAGCCAGTCCCTCCACATTTTTGTCAAGAGAGCTATTTCCTTCATCTGAAATAATTACCGCTTTTTTTGTGCTCTCTGCCGTATGAACCGCTTTTTCGTTCGTAAGTTTGGCAGTCTGTTTTATCTCTTCAACGGAAGATGTAGTCTCTGCAACTGAAGAGGATGTCTGAGACGCACTTGATGCTATCTGGGATGTGGTTGCAAGAATTTCGCTGGCAGCACTGTTTAACACCGAGGTGCTCTCCGTAAGCTCAGACATGATTTTTTTAAGATTAGCAGCCATATTTTCCAGCGCTTTTCCAAGAACATCTTTGTCGGAGCGTTTTTTTATCTCAACATCAAGTTCACCCTGCCCGATAGCATGCGCTATCTGCGAAGCATCACTTAAGTAGCTTACTATCCCCCTAAATGAATCAGCCAGCTCTCCCAGCTCATCATCTGAAACAAAAGTGACTTCCTGTATGATATCCCCAGAGGCGATAGCTCTTGCTGTTTTTGCCATACTTATAGCCGGAAGTGCAATGTTTCTTGTAATAATAGATGCAAGAATGATGCCGACAATCAATGCTATGACAAGACCTATTAACATGGTATCTATAGCCGTAGACAAGGTTTCAATCGATATGTTTGATATTTCTATATTCTCTATCGTGCCTTCGTTTGAAGAACTCTGAGCCAGAGATACAATCTGCTCCCCTATGGATAATAGTTTAGCTACTTCTCCACGCAACTCTTTCCAATTAGAGGCGTAGTCTTTGATGGACTTCTCATATTCACGCGACATTTCTTGAATAGTATTTAATGTATGAATATTGGACTCTTGTTGAGTAATCTTTCTAATTTGTGCTATTGTTTCTTCTATCTTTACAAAGTTACTTAGCGCCATTTCATTATACTTTATATCATTTAGAGACTGAAATTTGAAGTTATTTACGCGCGCATCATTGCCAAAAGAGACTATATTGTTTATGAGAGTAATTTTTTTAAGTTCATCATGAAAAGTAGTTTTACTTGCGCCCTTATCTATTTCCCTACTATAAGCTTTATTCTGATCATCTAGGTAGCTATAATAGTTTTTCATAAAATTATTTGCTGCAACATCCATCGCTACTCTTTCATCATGAAACTTTTCAATGTACCCAATAGAATGGTTGACGGATTTTTCATATTCCAAAACAAGTTTGCGAATTTCTGATTCGCTCTTTGCCAATGTAGAAATTGAATACTTTTGAGCATGATCTTTTGCTTCGTCAAGACTTATTTTTAGTTTTTCAAGATGATTAAGTCCCGATGTCATGTAGTTTTTGTTTTCACTTAATAAATATGCGTTAATATCATCTATCATATGAATCGAATGTCGTTCAGCTCCAGTTGCTATCTGCACTCTAGGAATATTGACATCTGCAACCCTTGTCAAAACAGTTTTTACATTTGACATATTAAAAATAGCCATGAGTCCTAATATAGCTACTATAACTAATAACGAGATAAAACCCATACTTATTTTTACGCCTAAATTCATCTTCATCTGATATCCTTTAAATTTCTTCGTGTACAATTATCTTTGAATCTTCCAAAAACCTCTTCCCGTTGAGCACAATCACTCCCTCTTGCGTAACTCCATCTATTAACTCCTTTGTTAGAATATTCATTCCCTGCGGTACAGGCTGTATGCTTTTTTTTGAAATCCTTATCTCACCCAACATCTCTTGGGCTATAATCACGAATTCCATCTTTTCATCTGAGAGAAGAAGCATAAAACCCTCTTTAGCTGCCTCAGTTTTTTTAAGTCCCAAAATCAGCTCAAGGTCAACGACAGACAAGAAGCTTCCTCTTATGTTGACAATACCAAGGATAAACGCAGGAGTGCACGGAACCTCCGTTGGCTGTATATATGGATATACCGCATGGACAAACCTGTCCTCTATGGCATAGACCTCACTTCCCATTTTGAAACAGATGATGTCAACGCCATCCTCTATCTCTTCAATATTGACTGTTTTTGCAGCTTCTTTTGCTCTTTTTTTAAGGATATCTTTAACTGTTTGCATTTATAAATCCTTTATCTTATGATTTATTATGCCTAGAAGCTCATCAACAGTCATATTATCAGAAAATGTCACCACAGCACTAGGCTCCATTTTGTAAAGAAGCTCTCTTGCCCTGTTTAAGTATCTTGAAGCATTCTCATTGTCACCCTCTTTTTTAAAAATATTTCCCAAAGTGATAAGCCCTACTATAAAGTTATTATCAAGATAGAGACACTTTCTTAAATGTTTTTTTGCCTCTTGAGTATCTCCTGCTTCAAGCAGTTCACACGCTTTTGTATAATTTGAATGAACTCCATCTACCAAAACCGTCTTTTCTACAGAGGGTTCTACAGTTTGAGATGTTTTTTCATATTGGAGAGAGTCTGCTAGCGGCTGCGAAGATGATGATTCTATATCAGCGATATCAGATTTTTGGATTATACTCTCACTTGAGAAGTTTTTTGCTCTGTATGAATTGAAGATGTCTGATGAGTACTCGATAGGAGTAGTACTGAGGTAACCGCCTGTTTTAAGATTTTTATAGAGAAAGTCAATCACGCCTCTAGCTTTTTCTTTATCGAAATATATCAATACATTTTTTAGAAGTATTAGATCAAAAGCTATGTTTTTAGAAGGTAAAGGTTGTTTCTCCTCAATAATGTTGTGATACTCAAAATGAACATTTTTTTTAATAAGCGGCGAAATTTCATATATGTTATTAAGTTCTTTAAAATACTGTTTTTTATAGTATTGGGGCATATCACGGAGTGAGTAATCACTATATACACCACTCTTCGCTTTTTCTAAAAAATCGATATTTACATCAGTTCCAAGCAGAAAAATGTTCCATTTGCTTATATCAGGAATATTTTTATGGAGTATCATGGAAACAGAATATATCTCTTCGCCGCTGCTGCACCCAACAGACCATATATTTATATTTTTGTCATGCGGATCTTTTTCCTTTAAAAGCTGGGGGATAATTTTGTGTTCCAAAGTATCAAAGAATTTTTTATCTCTAAAAAAATAACTCTCCCCTATGCTAAACTCCCGTGCAAGTGTCTGTACATGCCCCTGCGAATGTTTATTGTCATTAAAAGACATGAGGCATTCGCTCATCTCGGCAAAACCCATGGTTTTACATATTTTTAGCATTTTTTCATCGGAGTACTTATTATCCAATGAGAGTTGCCAGCCAAGTCTGTGTAAAAAAAGTTCTTCAATTTGAGACTGGAAATCTGAGTATGTTGACTTAAACATGAATAGCCTCTTGATTATTCAACTCTGTGTTGTTGTCTATATGATGAAAGATCTCTTCATCAATCATTTTTTCCACATCGATTACAGGAACGAGTATCTCTTCCCATTGGACCATCTCTACTGGAACAAGGCCATGAAAGAGTTCGTCTGTGTCGGCTGTTTTATCTATTAGGCATTCAAAGATACCGAGTACATTATCACTCAAAAGTGCTATCAAACGCTCACCCTTATGAATGACAATAAGCATATCTTCGAGCTCAATACTCTTTTCATTCAAAGAAAAAAGTCTTCTTAAAGAAACGACAGGAATAGTTTTACCTTGAAGATTAAATACTCCAAGAAGGATAAAAGGAGAGTTTGGAACGGGTGTGGTCTCCACAACCCTAATGATTCTTTCTATACTCTCTGCGTGAATAGCATAGTGGCTATTGTCACTTGAGAAAATAAGTAATTTTGAATTTTGATCTTCAGGCATCTAGACCTCTTCTTTATTACAAAAAAAATATCACGGCACTTCGATGAAGCACACATTGACGCATCCTATAACATTTTTGCTTTATGAGGTCTTAATTATACATAACGGTTTAAGCCTATCTGTTCTTTAGTAAATTTATTACGGATTTAGTGTTTTCTTGTGGATTATATAAGAAGTCTGTTTTAATAAAATAATAATTTAGCGATTATTTTGAATTGCATTAACAACATTTTGTATAATCCAATCAGGCGTTGATGCCCCTGCACTGATTCCACAAAAATTTTTATCTTTAAACCATGAAAATTCCAAATCATTCTCATCTTCTATATGGTAGCTGTCTTTGCAATTATCTTGCGAAATGCTAAAAAGTTGTTTAGTATTTGATGAATTTTTACCGCCGATAATTATCATCACATCAGCTTTTTTAGAGATTTTTCTAACCGCTTCTTGATTTTCAAATGTTGCGTTACAGATAGTATTAAAAACCCTTACCTCTTTATAACGGGGAATCAAATAGTTCGCAATCTCCATATAATCTTCAACTTTTCTTGTTGTTTGCGCGACTAGAGCTATCTTCTCCTTCAGCTTTAAATCCTCAAGCTCTTTTGGGGAGGTAACAACTCTTGCTCCATAAGTTGCATAGCTCTTAACACCCTTAATCTCGGGATGAGCTTCATCGCCAAAAATAATGATATCATACCCCTGTTCACTCATCTCTTGGCAAATTTGCTGTGGTTTTGTTACATATGGGCATGTTGCATCTACAACATCTACGTTGTTGGCTTTTAGTTCTGCCAACTCATTTTTTGGTATTCCGTGCGTACGGATTACCGCTTTGTCACCTGAAGCAAAACTTTTGTGGTCATCAGTCAGGCTTACTTTAAAATCTTTTTCAAGTCTCTCAATCTCTTTGGAGTTATGAATAAGAGGTCCGTATGTTGATGAATTTTTGTTCTCTTCTGCTATTTTAATAGCTCGCTTAACACCAAAACAAAAGCCGTAACTCTCAGCTAGCTCTATTTTCATCTATTTAAACTCTACTTTCGTAATTTTTTGTAAAAGTTCAAAAAAGTTTGGAAATGATGTATTTATACAATCAATATCACTCACACTCATTCCGCATTTAAGCCCTGCAATAATAAAGCTCATAGCTATTCTATGGTCGCCGTGGCTATCGATTACAGCCTCTCTTAACTCGCCGCCTTTTACACTGTAACCGTCATGAACTTCATCAACTTCAATGCCGCAAGCTCTAAGTCCGTTTACTACGGTTGAGATTCTATCGCTCTCTTTTACTCTAAGCTCTTCGGCATTTTTAACGACACTTATGCCATCTGCACATGCAAAAGCTATCGAGAGAGCAGGAAGCTCATCTATAAGCCAAGATATATTATGCTCAACCGTAATTGCTTTAAGCGGAGCATGTTTTACATGTATATTTCCGATTGGCTCATACTTGTTCTCTGTTATTTCGTAACTCATAAGTGCACCCATTCTCTCTAACGCTTTAAATGCTTCAATACGCGTAGGATTAAGAGTGACACCCTCCAACACAACATCGGAGTTAGGAGTAATTGCCGCTGCAACTGCAAAGAAAAAAGCACTTGATGGGTCAGCCGGCACTCTAATTTTCAGAGGTGAGAGGAGCTTTTTCATAGGTTTTATCTTGGTAGTTAAGCCGTCTACTTCTATCTCAGCACCCATGCCTTTTAACATTCTCTCAGTATGGTCACGGCTAAGTTCAGGTTCGCTGTAACTGCATTCGCCATCAGCTCTAAGAGCCGCCAAAATCATGGCACTTTTAACCTGAGCCGAAGCAATTTTACTCTCGTAGTTAAACGCCTTGAGAGATGCTCCTCTTATGCTTAGCGGAGCTAAATCGCCATCATTCCTGCCGTCAAGTTTTGCACCGATATCACGAAGCGGGGCAGTTACTCTCTTCATAGGACGACGACGAAGATACTCATCTCCGGTTAGTACAAAATGACCCTCTGCCGAGCTTAAAAGTCCGCAAAAAAGTCTTATTCCTGTTCCAGAGTTGCCGCAATCTAGTATTTCGCTGCTCTCTTTTATGCCGTTGGAACTTATCCTAATAGTCACGCCGTCATCCTCAACTGTTGCGCCAAGGTTTTTTACTATATTTAAAGAGTTTAGAGTATCTTCAGCTCTTAAAAAGTTCTCTATCTCGCTTGTTCCGCTTGCTAGCATTGCAAACATTGCACAGCGGTGAGATATTGATTTATCGGGCGCAATCTCAGAAATATGAAGTGAAAACGGTAATGTTTTTACAACTTTTACACTGTTCATCTGATTCCTATTCCCAACTCATTTTTAAGTGCATTTAAAATCGCATCCATAGAATTTGTTATATCATCCTCTTCTAATGTCTTTTCAAACGACTGAAGAACAAAACGGATAGACAAACTCATATTATCACCAAGAGATGCATCGCTATATTTATCTACGGGATAGAAGCGTACCAGTTCTTTAGTAGCGGATGAGTCTATTACACTCTTAACATTTTCATAACTCATCTCTTTTGGCATTACAATACTTAAATCTCTAAAAGATGCCTGATATTTTGAAGTCTGTTTTGCTGTTTTTAAACTACAAGGCAATTTTTCAAAATCCAATTCACACATATATGTCACATCTAAATCATAGCTCTCTTGCACGTTTGGATGAACACGGAACAACTCCCCCACAACTTCACCGCAAATTAATACTTTAGCAGACTGAAAAGGGTGTGAGAGGGTATGTCTAGTCTCAAACTTACTCAGTTCAAATGCTCCTATAATATCAGAAACCTTCTGAGCAAAAAAAGCAAAATCTACTTTTGCAGGTTTTCCGGAGTTAGATAAACCATCAGGCTCTCTGTCTCCACAAAAAAGTATTGCCATCTTTAAAGACTCTTCTCTTTGGGAGTTAAATACCGAACCGACTTCAAAAAGCTTCACAGACGAATAGCCATTTTTACTGTTATTGGATGCAGCTTTGAGCAAGCCCGTAAGTAGTGTAGATCTAAGCGTGTCCAGTGTATTTACGATAGGGTTCAGTAACTCTTTACTCTCATCAATAGTTTCAAATTCAAACTCTTGAAGCACTTTCTTTTCGTCAAAAACAAAATGAACAGACTCAAAAAAGCCGCTATAAGCCGCTTTATGTCTGTATGTTTGTCTCTTTTTGTATCTGTTATAATCATCGCCGAGTCTATTGTCTTCTGTAAAAGTGAATGGTTTTGACGGAATATTGTCAATGCCGACCAAACGAACAATCTCCTCAACTATATCCTGTCTATTGGATATATCATGTCTAAATTTTGGAACAGAAATTACAAAACTGTCGGCTGATGATTTTGTTGTATTAAAACCTAAATTTTTAAGTATTTTTGTTATCTTTGCTTTGTCTATATTTGCACCGATTATCTCATCTATCTCTTTTTTGCTAACGCTTATCATTTTATCATCATGCGGCTCGCCAAGCTCAATTGTACCGCCAAAAACTGTAGAATCAGAGTTCGATTCAACAATACTGATACAATAATCCAAACCTTGATCCAAATCCGGCTCACTGCCCCTTGAGCTTCTATAATAGACAGTTCCGGCAGGTATCTTATTTTCTTGCATTTTTTTAGATATAACATCCGGCGGAATATAGGTAGCCTCAATTAAAACGGTACCTTCGCTGTAAGAGACCTTAGAATCATCAGCTTGAATTACTCCAACGATGGAAGCTTTTTTATCTTTTGACATAATTGATGCGAAACCATTCTCATCTTTGCATAGTGACGCTTTTGCCATAGTCTCATTTTGCGCACAGAAAAAATCAAAACCGTATGCTCTTATAATAACGCCGCTGCTATGAGTTGCGTAGAGAATAAGTGACTCTATGTCTGTTTCTCTCTTATCTTCTATTTGCGCAAGTCTAAGCTTTATTACAAACGGCAGATTTAAGTTTTTTAGATCTATTGCTTTATATCTGATATTTACATCCAGATTGTTCTCATGAGATAACGTTAAAATTCGCCCTATTCCGACTCTTTTATCTTCATCCTCTTTTTTGTTTCTCTCTCTTAGAGGCTTGTCAAAGGCTGCACTCAAATCTCTTGCAATACCCCTAATACTTAAACAATCGCCGCGATTTGCAGTTAATTCTATCTCAATTATGTCGTCGCTAAATATATAATTTGTAGAAACTTCTTCACCTATCTTGTATTTTCCGATACTACTGTCTAGTTCAATGATTCCATCCTGGACATCTCCTAAACCAATCTCTTTTGCAGAGCATATCATACCCTCCGACTCAGCGCCGCGAAGTTTTACAGGTTTAATAACCATGCCATCGGGCATAACAGCACCTACGGTTGCAACAACAACATCTAGTCCAGCTCTGACATTTGAGGCACCGCAAACTATCTGACGCGTGCTTGCTCCGATATCTACTTGGCAAATATTTAGTTTATCCGCTTCTGGATGTTTTTGGCAATCTAAAATTCTGCCGAATACTATTTTTTGGGGAATTTTATAAGTTGAAACGCTGTCTACTTCTAAGCCTATTGAGTTTAGTGTTTTTACTAATTTATCGGTAGATATCGCACTTAAATCTATCCACTCGTTTAACCAACTTTTAGTAACTATCATTGAAACTGCTCCAGCAACTTAATATCTCCCTCAAAGAGTGAACGAAGATCTCCTATTTGATGAATAAGCATCGCAAATCTCTCAACTCCAAGACCAAAAGCATATCCACTGACATTCTCATATTTAACTGCTTCAAAAACATTTGAATCAACAATTCCGCAACCCAAAACCTCAAGCCATCCGGTTTTTGAACAAACTCTGCAGCCACTGCCTTTACAAAATACACAAGAGATATCTACCTCTGCCGAGGGCTCCGTAAAAGGGAAGAAACTAGGTCTAAAACGAACTTCTACGTCGCCGAACATGTACTTAAGAAAATCCTCTAAAATAAACTTTAGATTTGCAAAAGATACCTTACCCTCTTCGTCAACCAAAAGCCCCTCAACCTGATGAAACATAGGTGTATGGGTAATATCGTAATCTCTTCTAAAAACTGCTCCCGGAGCTATCATGCGGATTGGCGGTTTTGTGTTCATCATTGTTCTTATCTGAACAGGAGAAGTGTGCGTACGAAGCAGCATCTCGTCTTTGAAGTAAAAAGTATCCTGCATATCGCGTGCAGGATGATATTTTGGCAAGTTTAGAGCTTCAAAATTGTTAAAATCATCCTCTACCATAGTTCCTGTTTTAACTGCAAAATTCATTGAAGAGAAGTACTCTACAATCTTATCCATTGTCTCCATAACAGGATGCAGTGCGCCGCATTCAGGCTTCTGTCCAAACATAGAAACATCGATTGCCTCTGCCATCATATTTGCTTGCAGTTCTAATGTCTGAAGAGTTATCTTTTTGGCGCTCAACTCATTCATAAGTGCATTTTTGTGTATATTTAGCTCTTGTGCTATTTTTGATTTCTCTTCATCTGGTGCTTCTTTCATTCTAGCAAATTCTGCTGCTAAAACACCCTTTTTACCAAATACAGATATGCGAATCTCTTCGATTCTATCAACACTCTGTGCCACTTTTATTTCGTCATACCATTCTTTCAATAGACTCACCCATACTAGAGGAAAATACCCTCTTAAATTTTAGGATGATTATAGTCAAAAATAATTTACATACAGCTTCATTTAGCAATTTATATGCTACAATAAATAAAAAAAGAGGCTAATAATGTGTATATTTTGTAAAATTATCAACAAAGAAATACCATCAAATATTATCTTAGAAAACGAGGATTTTTTGGCATTTCACGATATAAATCCAAAAGCTCCCGTTCATATCTTAGCTATCCCAAAAATACATGTAGATAGTTTCAACGAAGTAACTCCGGAAATTATGAAAAATATGACTAAATTTATACAAGATGTTGCAAAAGAGATGAGTATTGACAAGAGCGGATACAGGGTTATTACCAATGTTGGTGAAGATGGCGCTCAAGAGGTAAAACACCTCCATTTTCATATATTTGGCGGAGCTAAACTGTCATGGTCGCACTTAAGCGATGCAGATCCAAAGAGTATGATTTAGAGTTGCCATTATTATGACGGGCAACTCTCTATCTTACCCATATCTATTTTATTTCCGCCACCAGATATCATCTTCTCATTCTCTCTGATTTTAGTGCCGTTATGAGTTATGGAGTAAGTTATGGCAACACCGTCTCTTATGGTATTGATTGTTGAGCAGTATGTCTCCAGTGAAGCCATAACCCATCTTGCTGCAATAACATCATCTGCGTCCGAATCAAAACTGTAATCCAGATGAAGAGTGTTAAACTTTTTCGGGAAATCCTCGTTTCTGGTGGCATCTCCACTTATAACAAAATTTGAAACTGTTTTGCCTTGATTTTTAGGTATTAGAACCATATCTGTCGCGCTGCATGAGACAATTCCTGACAAAAAATACTCCAGCGGGGATATTTGCGGAGCATCGATTATAAAACTGCTTTTTTCTGTTTTTGCTTCAAACTTCATCTCGTTTAAATGTGATACAACTACTTTCAAAATTATTTCTCCAAGAAGTTTTTAAAATAAGAGAGCTGTTCATCTGTTCTTTGTGTAGATGTTCCGCCGGCAGAGGTTCTTGCATTCATAGAGTTTTCAATTGACAAAAACGCCAAAACATCTTCGCCGATTCTGCTGTCAATCTCTTGAAGATATTTTAGCTCGATATCGCTCAAATCAATTTTTAGCTCTTCGCTTTTAGCTACCGCTTTTCCTGTAATAAAGTGAGCCTCTCTAAAAGGAATATCACACTTTTGAACCAGATAGTCAGCTAAATCTGTTGCGCTTAAATGCCCCATCTTGCAAGCGTTACTCATATTGTGAGCCTTAACCTGCATAGTCTTAAGAGCCTCTTTTAGTATTTCTAGTGAAATCTCAGCAGTCTCAACCGCATCAAAGACGCCCTCTTTATCCTCTTGAGTATCTTTGTTATAAGCAAGCGGGAGTCCTTTCATAACAGTTAGAAGCCCCATTAAAGAACCATAAACCCGTCCAGTCTTGCCGCGAAGAAGTTCAGGAACATCCGGATTTTTCTTTTGCGGCATTATTGATGAACCTGTCGAGTACTCATCGCTAAGTTCAATAAATCTAAACTCATAGCTAGACCACATAACAAGCTCTTCGCTAAGACGTGAGATATGCATCATCATGGTTGAGATGTTGAACAAAATCTCCAGTGCAAAATCTCTGTCGCTTACCGTATCTAAACAGTTTACACTCACACTGCTAAATCCTAAAAGCTCCGCCGTCATATCTCTGTCAATTTTATGCGGAGTTCCTGCAAGCGCCGCACAACCAAGCGGAGAGACGTTGTTTCTCTCATGTGAGCTCTCAAATCTCTCAATATCTCTTTTAAACATTGACAAATAAGCGCTTAGATGAAAAGCGAAATTAATCGGTTGCGCATGTTGAAGATGCGTCATCCCAGGAACAAGAGTCTTTGTGTGCTTTGAAGCTATAACTAATATCTCATGCATTAAAAGCTTTACGGCACCAGCTATCTCTAAATTTTTACGTAAAACATAACGGCGAAAATCGACCGCAACTTGGTCGTTTCTGCTTCTTGCCGTATGGAGTTTTTTACCCGCTTCACCAATAATGGCAGTTAATCGTTTTTCAATCCCCATGTGTAGGTCTTCATCCGATATTTTCCACTCAAATTCACCGGACTCTATCTCCTCTTTTACCTGAGAGAGCCCTTTTGTTATCTGAGATAGTTCATCGGCAGTTAAAATGCCCTGTTTTGCAAGCATTCCAGCATGTGCGAGAGAGCCCTCGATATCTTCGCGATATAATTTTCTGTCAAACATAATAGAAGCATTAAATTGATCTAAAAGGCTTGATGCACTCGCAGAAAAACGACCTGACCACATTTTGTTCATAATAATTTCCTTGATTTTATTTTATAAAAAGTTATTTAAAAAGTTTGGTATTTTAGCTAAATTAAATGATTTTACAAAGTGAAGATAGTAATTCAAGATAGATTTTTCTATCTTGAAATTATAAAAAAAGAGGGATTAATTACAAGCAGGTACGTTGCCGCTATCGCTCGCATACTCAAATAAAAAATCTTTCAAATGCTTTGAATTTTTACTATAAATTTTGCTTTCAAAATATTCATGGGACTCTTCCACACCTTTATCGTCACTCTCTAAATGAATTTCGGCCAATTTTTGACCTTTATCTTTCATAAGGGCACTCCACTCTCTCTTTTTCTTTGTAGCAACAAAAGCCTGCCCTGCCTTATGACATTTAACACATTTTTTTACATACTCACTCTGACCCTTATATACTGCCGCATCCACAGTAAGTGAGGTAAATATAAATATAGACAAGATAGAAATTAAAAACTTATTCATGTGTAAAGTCCCTTATAATAATGGATTATGTTACATCACTATTTATTATATTAACCTTATAATAAATAAAAAAGACACTAAATTATCACAATTGAAACTTTTCATACAATTTTTCACTTAAATCCCAAACTCCTTTGCTCTTTAGCGACTCTACAACACTTAAAGTACAATCTACATCATCAGGCCATCTTCTGTTGAAACCGTCTAATATATTTTTATTTGTTCCATCAACTGCGACCATTAATCCTGTAATGAAAATATCTCTTTGCGCATCCATGTTGTTTGTGACTCTCCAAATTAACATATATGGATTAAATATATCATTTTTAGCGGCATCTACAAAAATAACAATCCTGATATACATACTTAATTCTACAAGTGCGTCAAAATATTGTTTTACATTTTTTGTTTTATTTACGGATATTACAGTGATGGGATTATTTGTTCTTCTCATAAATTGATGAAGATTAAGCGCATCTGGAATAATTTTTTTAACTCTTACAAGCAGCTCTTCATCGCCAAGCAGTTCTGGAGCTTCTACCTTATGTGCCGCTGTTGCATCAATTCCCAACTTTCCGCCAACAAGAGTCTCCGGAGAGGAGTGATCAAGCGCATCCAAAATTCCCTCGGTTATAAATAGAGATTTTGGTGTAAATCTATCAAGTATATATGCAGTTACGGCTTCATAGCTATCTAATTTAGGAGCTTTTTCATCTAAAAATATTGCATGTTTGACAAAGCTCATCTGCCCAGCACCCCAAAAAGCGTGCATAAACTGTTTTGCATGCCCTTTATAGTGCGGCTGCATCTTTGCTAAAATCAGGTTATGAAAACCTGCATTCTCAGGCATATGATAATCAAGCAAATCTGGTGCGGTTGTTTTTAGGAGCGGAAAAAATATCTTTCCCGTAGCCCATCCCATATATTTGTCTTCGAGTGGCGGTTTACCGACAACCGTAGCCAAAAACGTGCGCTCTTTTTTCATTGTAATCGCACTGACTTCCATAACAGGATATGGCTCTTCTAAAGTATAGTAACCTGTATGATCTCCAAACGGTCCCTCAATTCTCATCTCTGCGGTATCCACCCAACCCTCAATCACATAATCAACATCATGCGGGATATAGAGCGGAGTTGTTAATGATTTTACAAGTTTTGCGGGCTCTTTTTTAATAAGTCCGTACATTAACAGCTCATTAACGCCATAAGGAAGAGGAGCGGTCGCGCACCAAGTGTAAAGCGGGTCTCCGCCGATAGCAATGCTGACGGGCATTTTTTTGCCTGCTTTTTGGTACTGATCAAAAAAGTGTGAAGAGTCTTTATGAATCTGCCAATGCATACCCAAATGATTTTTGTCATACACTTGCAGTCTGTACATTCCAAGGTTTACCATCTCACCATCAAGGCTCTGCGTATAAACCTGTCCCATAGTTATAAACGGTCCGCCGTCTTGTTCCCATGTAGTAAGAATAGGGAGTTTATAAAGGTCAACACTATCTTCTAAATATTTTATCTGCTGACAAGCGCCGACGCCTTTGAGTTTTTTTGGAAATATATTTTTTAGTGAAAAAAGCTCACCTGCCATAGAGAGCTTATTTAAAAAACCCTCAGGAGGTTTCATATGGAGCAGTTTAGTTATCTCATCGGCAACAGACTCTATTGTTCTGCCAAAAAGAAGTTCACAGCGATTATATGAACCAAAAAGATTCATAACAACGCTCTCATCAAATTTTACGCCGCTTTTTTTATCAACAACATTGGTAAAGAGCAGTGCTTTGCCGCCATCTTTTTTTTTAACTTCCGCATACGCCAAATGAGGAATTTCAAGATAAATATCGAGTTCTATATCAATAACTCTTAGTTCATCATTTTTTTTTAAAAGTTCTATAGTTTTTTTCATAATTATTCTTTGATTTTATTTGATAAGGTTTTTATAATCTTTGCGGCATTTCATCTTTAAATGCTATCTTTTGTGCACCTATCAATAACTCCAAAGCACCTTTGTCTATCATAACCTGAGCCATCTCAAACCCTAAGCCGTCACTTTGTTCAAGATTTCTAACTATTTTCTCTTGCATGATATTTGTACCGTCGGGAAACCCTATCATCGCTCTAAAAGTAATTATATTATCATCCATTACGGCATTGCAAGCAACCGGTGCGGAACATCCAGCTCCAATTTTAGATATAAAATCTCTCTCTATTTTTGTACATGTAAATGTTTTTTCATCTTTAAGACTTAACGCTATCTCTCTTACTTTTTCATTTCCACAAACTATCTCTATTCCAAGAGCAGCCTGCCCCATCGGAGGTATCATCATATCAAGTGATAATTTCTGGGTATATGGAACATCTTTAAGCAGGTCTAATCTATGAAGACCGATGAACGCCAAAATTATTGCATCATATTGACCTTCACCAAGTTTTCTAAGTCTTGTATTTACATTGCCCCTTAAATCTTTTACTCTCAAATCCGGACGACGCTTTAAAAGCTGCATTCTTCTTCTTAAACTTGTAGTACCTACAACGGCACCTTGCGGCAACTCTTCAAGGCATTTATATTTGTGTGACAAAAAAACATCACTTTGGTCTTGTCTCTGTGTAACCGCAACCAATTCCAAACCCTCAGGAATATATGTAGGAACATCTTTTAAACTATGTACTGCCATATCGGCTTCGCCTTTTAACATCGCTTCTTCAAGTTCTTTTGTAAAATGACCTTTCCCGCCAATTAGAGCCAGTGGTTTATCTAGAATTTTATCGCCGTTGCTTACAATTTTATTTAATTCAACCGTAATCTCCGGATAAGAGGCTTCTATTCTGGCTTTAATGTGATACGCCTGCCAAAGAGCAAGATCTGAAGTTCTCGTCGCTATCGTTAACTTCTTCATCTATTTTGCCTCTTTATATTTACTTTTTGTTTTATCAATATTTCCGTCAAAGAACATTGTAGGAGTTCCGTTAACCATAAGCGCATCAGCAACTTCCAAATCATTTTTAAAATGCTCTGAAACCTCTTTTGACATAAGTTCAAACATTTTAATATTTGAGTTCATAACTTTGTTGAACTCTTTTAAAATCACCTCATTGTTCTTCTCTTTTGGATCTACATTAACTTTATAGAGGTCAAGAACCACATCTTTTCTCCCCTTTAGCTCAAGCGCTATAGCGGCTTTTACCAGCTCAACAGCGGCTGGGTGAAGCGAATCAAGCGGAAAGTGGTAGTAATAGATAGCAAACTTATTCGGCTCTTTTTTCATATACTCTACTGCTTCTGGAACAAATGTTCTGCAAAATGGGCAGAGCGGGTCTGAAAAAATCACTACTTTATGTTTTGCATTAGGATTGCCATAGATTAAATTTTCTTTTTTATAGTACTCATTTTTAAATGGGAGAGAGACTAAATCACTCATGTTTTTACCGCTATCTAAGTCAAACAACTCTTTAGTTACAACTTTACCGTCCGAGAACCAAAGCATTTTTTGAACAACTTGGCGCTTCTCTTTTTTTAGCATTGCATCCAGTTCAACATAATACGCATTCCAATCCTCATACCCCTTAACTTCGGTTACACTTGTAACTTTAACGTTTATAGATTTTATATTCGGGTTTGCGCTAAATGTGTCTTTTAAGAATTTTTCAACCGCCGCACTCGAAGCATCCGCTCTTAATAAACTACTTAGTGTAAGTGTTATCGCTAATAATTTCAACATCAATGACATCAATATCCTTTTCTCTACTGTTTTTTTCATAATCTGTTTTACATTTTGATTTTACATTATAACGATTAACAAACATAGTCGTAAATACGCTAAATTGTAATAAAATACCTACTATATCTGTTAAAAATCCAGGAGCAATAAGCAAAACTGCTCCAAAGATAGTAAACAGATTGAGGCTCTGAAACTGTTTCAAATCTATACAGCTGTATGAAACAGCCGTAATATTTTCCCTAAGCGTTGATTTAAAATTCATAAGTATAGCTATGCCAAAAACAGCGCTTAAAATAATCTCAAAAAATGTTGCCAGTCCGCCGATTGCCGATGATATATTTACAAAAATTAGAACCTCAAAAAATAGATAAATAAGAAAATAGATCATTATTTTACTAATTCCATTATTTTGTCATAAATATTATCTGCGGCTACTGGAATATTCTCTTTTGTTTTTCTATCAAATATTTGAACCAAGCCATTTTCAAGCTCTTTGCCGATGATAATAGTATATGGAAACCCTATAAGCTCGGCATCTTTCATCTTAAAACCAAATCTCTCTTTTGAATCATCAAGCATAACATCTACGTTTGAAGCTTTAAGTCTTCCATAAAGCTCTTCGCCTAGGCTAACCTGAGCAGCGTCTTTTATATTTGAAATCATAATATTTACCAAATAAGGCGCAGTCGCTTTTGTCCAAATACATCCGTTCTCATCATGATTTTGCTCAATAACAGCTGCTACAAGTCTGCTTACGCCTATGCCGAATGTTGCCATCTCAAAAGGCTTTGCCCTGCCGTTTTCATCACTGAAATTTGCTTCAAGCGCAGCTGAATATTTGGTACCCAGTTGAAAAATATGTCCAACCTCAATCCCCTTTTTAAAATGTAGTTCAGCTCCACATGAGCAGCGTTTATCGATTTTCAACTCTTGAAGCTCTTCGTAAGATTTTTGATTTAGCGCATCTGTTTGCTCGGCATCAAAAATTGTCTCGATATTTGCACCGTAATCACAAGCTTCACATACGACAAGAGTGTCTTCGCCGCTGTTTGCCAAAACATGGAACTCTTTGCTCCCCTCTCCGCCTATTGCTCCGCTGTCAGCCGCCACTACTCTAAAATCAAGTCCTAGTCTTGTGAAAATCTTTTTATAGGTCTCTTCCATAAGGTGAAACTCTCTTATCATATCTTCCTCTGAGGAGTGAAAAGAGTATCCGTCTTTCATTAGAAATTCACGGCCTCGCATAAGCCCATATCTAGGTCTTGCTTCATCACGAAACTTGGTGTTTATCTGATACAGATTTAGAGGCAGGTCTTTATAGCTTGTTGCTCTGTTTTTTACCAACTCTACCATAGCCTCTTCGTTTGTCGGACTGAGAACAAACTCGTTTTCATGTCTGTCTTTTATGCGAAGCATCTCTTTTCCCATAGCCTCAGAACGACCGCTTCTCTCCCATAAGCCGATAGGGGTTACAAAACTAAGTTGTACTTCCAAGCAGCCGGCATTGTCCAGCTCCTCTTTTACGATAGCTCTGATTTTTTCTAGTACAATCTTTCCCAGCGGCATAAAATTGTAAAGTCCGGCACCTTGTTGATTGATAAAACCGCCCCTTATTAAAAATTTATGCGACGGCAGAGTTGCATCTGAGGGCGCCTCTTTTGCCGTGGGTATAAACGTTCTGCTTCTTCTCAATTATCTTCCTTCTATAATGTTTAGGGCATGCTCGCACTTATATTTATCCGGCATGTCACTCTTATCTTTTTGTATTAAAAACTGTAAAGCGCTTGTTATCATATCTGCTTTTGAATCCTCAGATACATCACGCATTTTTGACGTCATTTCATGCAGAAATCTCTTCATGACCTGCTCGCTCATCTTGCGGATTTGAGCCTCATACTCTTTTGGAACATACCCATTTTTGATAACTCTGTCACACTCCGCTCCTGCGGCATCAAAAGCTTTTTTATATATCTCTTTAATCATAGGCTCGATATTTAACGTATTTAACCACTCAAAAAATTCTACCGTGCTGCGCCCTACAATACCGTGAGCTTTTCTTGCGCCATCTTCACGCAGACTGATATTTTCATCTACTATATTTTTTAAATCGTCAATAACATATAGATTTATTCGCTCACCCTTGTGATAGTTTATGTCGCGAGGCATCGCCATGTCAAACCAATATCTGTCAAAATCGCAAGTTTTTATAATCTCATCCGTAATTATAGGCTCTGAAGCCGAGGTAGCCGTAAAAAGAATCTCAAACTCATTTACCGCTTTTGGAAGCTCACTAATATCTAACACTTTGGCACCGCACTCCTGCGCCAACTTTGTAGCTTTGGCTTTTGTTCGATTCATTATGTAAACATCTGCGCCGCTTGAGAGAAGATGCTTTGCGGTAATCTCTGACATCTCTCCAACGCCGATAACTAAAGCTTTTTTGCCCTCAACACTCTCGAGAACTGATTTTAGTTTTGAAACGGCAACACTTGCAATGGAAACCGGTTTTGAAGATATATCCGTAGCATTTCTAACTTTTGCAGCACACTTAAAAGCATGGTGCATGGCACGCGCCAATTTTTGACCGCAATAACCTTTGTCGTACGAAAATCTAAAGGCATCTTTCAGTTGCCCGGCAATCTGCGTCTCGCCTACAACCATAGAATCAAGCGATGAAGCAACAGAAAAAATATGGTGAATTGCACTGCTGTCGTCATATATATTTGCTCTTCCCTCAAGCTCATCTATCGAGATTCCAGACCTTGCTGAGAGCATCTCAAATATATGCTGTGTAGCCAAAGCCACATCGCTGCAGCTGCAAAAAACTTCCATACGGTTACATGTTGATATCAGAATCGACTCGTTAATCGCCTCACTTGAGTTTAGCTTTGTCAGACACCCTCTTTTTGAGTCATCATCTTTGTAAGAGAGTTTTTCTCTGACTTCCATGGTCGAATTTTTATGTGAAAAACTTATGTTTAAATAGTGCATTAGTAACTTCTTTTTATCATAGTTTGTAAAATATTTACGAGTTCAACATCATCTTTCATTGCGTTCATTGCCTCATTTGATAATTTTTCTGCCAACTCAAAAGATTTCTCGATAGTTTTATGTTCTTGCATTTTTTTTCTAATCCAAAGAGCATCTTGTTCATCTAATACTTTTGCGTGTAGAGAAACCAGCTTTTTTTTCTCATCATCATTTAAAACTCTGTAGAGATAAATATACGGCAGCGTGCATTTGCCCTCTACAAAATCATTCATTGACGGTTTTCCAAGGGTCTGTGCATCACTTGTAATATCCAAAATATCATCTATGATTTGAAAAGAGAGTCCAAGATTTCTTCCATAAAGCGCATGAGAAGAGACATCTTTTCCTGCCAAGATTGCGGCTGCTTCAGCCGAAGCTTCGATTAAAGTTGCGGTTTTTAGATACAACATGTCAAGGTACTTCTCTTCGTTCGCATTAAACTCACCCGCCATCTTTACATCCATCATCTCACCCTTGCTGAGTGCTGTTACAGAAGATGCGATTATTCTTGCAATATCTCTCTCAAACGCTACAAGCTCTGTGAAAGCTTTTGAATATAAAATATCGCCGAGCATTACGGCTGTTTTGCTTCCATCAGTCGCATTTACCGAGGCCACTCCGCGTCTAAGAGTTGCTTCATCTATTACATCGTCGTGAAGCAGACTTGCTCCGTGGATAAGCTCTACGATTGCCGCAAGAAGGGGCGCTTTTTCGCTAGAAGACGCTATCTTTAAAATTAGTTTTGCACGGAGCCTTTTTCCGCCCGAGAGCATCCCAAAAAGACGGCTCACTTCATCGTAATTTATCTCTTTAATCAGTCTTGCTATTTCGCTCTCAACTCTCTGCATTATCTCTCTTTAGCCATTTTTTAAATCTTCTAACAATACTTGCCCTTTGCCGTCAAAGAGAAAAATCTCAAACACGGCCTCTTTACTCTCTTTTTTAAACTCTTTGAATTTAACGAGCAAATATGCCGCACTGCTATAATCAGCACCCTTTGGCATCAGCTCCACTCTAAAACTTTGATTTTCATGTCTCAAATATAGCATATGTTGAGCAACAATTCTATCGTATGATCTAAAAACGACAAGCCCACCATTTTTATAAAGAGTCCATCTAAATTTAAACAACTTTTCTTTATCAGCGTATTTTACAAGAATTTTCTTTTGCTCATCTTTTTTTAGCGAAATTTCTTTGATTTCTCTATAATCACTGGCAAATATGAAACTAAAACTAAACGCGAAAATGATAAATAGTCGTAAAAGATTTCTCAATTATTCACTTTGTGATAAAATCGCACCCATTAGCTCGATATATAAGCTTTTCGCATAATTATCGACTTCATCTCTGTTTGAAATCATATAGTTTTGAATTTCTCTGTCCATATCTTGGTTAAATTTATCTGCCATCATAAGCTCAATTGCCGCAGTTCTGTCAATAAATTTTTGCAACTCATGCCTAACAACATCATTATTGGCATTAAATATAACATCCATCAATTTGCTCTTAGGAGAACCCATAAATATATCATCTTCATCTTCAAAAAGTCCGTACATTCCACATCCTTTAATTATACCAAATGCCACCAACTCTCTATATGCTAAACGATTTTAGTGTATGTCGATGCGAGGCGTAACTTTGAAGTAGCTACTAGTAGCTTCAAGAAGTTGTAACGACACAGTGGCGTACAATACAATCGCCCTACGGGTAAAAAAGAAGCTATCCTCTACTTCGTTGTATCTTTTTGGATTAGCCCTGCTAGTCCTGCAAAAATACGCCTCGTAGCTAATAACTTCTTTTTTATTTATCGCATAGAGAGTTGGTGGCATTTGGTATTAAATATTGCGGCGATTATAACATCACTATTGTAACAATCGCTTAACGCTTGACATTAAGTCATAATTTTCTATAATACGAAAATGAAAATATATGACTTTTTAATTATCGGAGCCGGAAGTGCGGGATGTTCTGCGGCTTACTTTTTGCACAAAGATGGCAAAAGCGTTGCTCTGGTTGACAGAGAAGGGATTGCAGGAGGTGCCAGCGGAGCAGCTGGCGCTTTTTTATCGCCTCTTCCTGGGCAAAAAAACATCTACAACAGTTTAGTAAATAATGCCCTTGATTTCTCTTTGGACTTTTACCAAGAGCTGCTCCCCCAAGCGGTGGACAAAAAAGGCGTTCTCAGGGTTGCAAACGATAATTTTGATGAAGATAAACTATCACAAAACAGCATAAAATATGACTATTTTGACACCAAACAACTTCATGATATCTCAAAAAATTTCAGAGATATTGAGGGCTATTTTTATGAGAATGCGGCGGTTATAGAGCCGATACAAATCTGCAATAAACTAACCGATGGGTGTGATTTTTACAAAATAGATGTAGAAAAGCTGATTTTTGAAAACGGTTTTTACATGTTAGAAAATATAAAAGCCAAAAACGTCATTCTGGCCCAAGGCGTGAGCAGCTCTTTGGTAGAGATTCCGTATATGAAAATAGCACCTATTTTCGGGCTTAGAATCGATGTCAAGACAACTACAAAAGTTCCTTTTAACGTCCATAAATCTATCTCTATATCTACAAATAAGCAAGACGGAACATTGTCCATCGGAGCAACACATGAGAGACATGACAATGAGAAGATGGAGTGTTTAACAACCTGCGATAAATGCTCGTTTTATGTAAAGGGCGATGAAGCGCAGATAAAAACACTTTTAAAGCAGGCGGATGAGCTTATAAAACTTGATGATTTGGAAGTACTAAAGAGCTACAAGGGAGCCAGAGCCACCATAAAAAGCTACTTTCCGGTTATCGGCAAAGTGGTTGACTACAAAAGCACTCTAAAAAAGTATCCGTCTATTAAAAACGGGACAAAAATCCCGCCTGAGGATTTAGACTATTTCCAAAACCTGTATCTCATAAATGCGCTAGGCTCAAGAGGGTTTGTTTTTGGACCCTATCTGGCAAAAATACTGACTCAAAATATTCTGCACAATAAGCCGATACCGCAAGAGATATCAACTGGGAAGCTTTTTTATAAAATGGCTAGAAAAGGCAAGTTGTAAAATATTATTTTTTACTACATTTATATGCCACAATTGCCTCCAAAACGCTCTTTTTATTGCTTTGTATCGGATTTTGAGTAGATATGTCTTTCACGGTTGCTTTCATCTTCTTTGCCGTAGGTTTAACTTGAGCAACATCATTAAACTTTACAGTAGAAACTTCGCATTCAAGCAGTGTCTCTTTTGAAAAACTCTCTGCTTGTGCTTTGGCTTTTTTTAATAAAACCAATTGTAGTTCTTGCTCAACAGATGCTTCTGTTTTACTGCTGACATTCCATAACAAAGCGCCCTGTGCTATGCGGACACGATTTGAAATAATTTTCTTGATATTTTCGTTTAGTGCATTATATTGCTCAACCCTATTAAATTCACAATTAAATTGCAGATGTCCACTGTACCCAACAAACTCTGGTTTTTGATTTTTATAGTTATATACCGGAGAGAGGTTATATCCGCCACCATTACAATACTCTGCAGCAGGGTCAAATTTTTTAACTTCATCAACAATAATGTTAAAATCTGTTTTAATGCTATTTATATTTTTAGATTGCTCATCAAATCCAAGTGATGCTTGAAGCACATCTGGTGCTAGAAATCGAGAAACTTGCTCCGTGGCAGTAATACTCATTTGCGCATTAATAAGCATAGGAAGAAACAATAAACTAATATATTTTTTCATAATCAACCCCTTTAAAATAGCTAGAATTATTTTACGATCTGTGTTCCAACGCCCGCAGATGTAAAAAGCTCCAGTAACATCGAGTGCTCTATTCTGCCGTCAATAATGTGAGCTTTTTGGACACCGCCCTCAATAGCCTCAAGACATGCATCGACTTTTGGCACCATTCCGCCGTGAATCGTTCCATCAGCCTTTAGAGCGTCAATCTCATCTTTTGTAAGCGTGCCCAAAAGCTCTTTGTCTTTGTTTAAAACCCCTGCCGTATCCGTTAAAAATATAATCTTGCTCGCACCGATAGCCTTTGCAACGTATGAAGCGCACAAATCGGCATTGATGTTAAATCCAGGGTGCCCCATCTCGCCCCCTGCCGCAATAGGAGCGATTACAGGGATAAATTTCTCAGTTATTAGATTTTCTATAACCTCGGATTTTACATCGGTAATATTTCCGGTAAGTCCCCATTTTGCAAAATCTTTTGCTTTTGCAGAGATGAAATGAGCGTCTTTTCCGCTGATTCCTATTGCCTTTGCGCCGTGAGAGTTTAAGAGAGATACTATCTCTTTGTTTATCTCTCCGCTTAGAACCATCTCAACTATTCGCATAACCTCTTTTGAAGTCACACGCTGACCGTCGATAAACTTGGTGTCAATTTTGAGCGCATCAAGCATCTCGTTTATCTGTCTGCCGCCGCCGTGGACGATAACAGGCTTAATACCCACCAGATACATCAACAAAATATCCTCTGCAAACTTCTCTTTTAACTGCGGTGATTCCTGAGCCGAGCCGCCGTATTTTATAACTATTGTCTTGCCTCTAAACTCTTTTATAAACGGCAGAGCTTCAAGAAGCGTCTGAACTGTTTCAATCTTTTTTTGCATATTTGTCCCCTATATAATTATCTATAATTTTAAAAATATTTTCATTAACTTCCACATGCAAATCAAGCAGGGAGAGCGGCAGATTAAACTCTTCAAGCTTTACAAAATCTTTGTATGTTACCAAAATTGAGCTTGAGCCGTCTCTTTGAAGAATATCCAAAACCTCATCCTTTGTAAATGAGTGATGGTCCTCAAAGTAGTTTTTACTCACAACCTCAGGCAGGTAGGCACTTAGCCTCTGCGGTCTGGCTATGGCAGTTACGAGTGACATTTTATCACTTTTATTTTTAAGTGTAACCACTCTTTTAAAATCAACGCCCTCTTTTACGACAAACGCCTCTTTTGCTCTCCACAACCTCTCTCTAAATGGTCCTGATGGCAAACAAGATGAGTTTTTGCTTGTTACGTCTATAAGAATGTCTAGCTTTTTTATGTCATGTTTTGAGTAGGCATCATCTAAAAATAGAATTTTTGCACCCATTTCTTTGGCTTTTAAGATAGCATTTACCCTGTTTTCACTGACTATTACTTTTGCATCCGGGAGTTTATGCGCATAAATCATAGCTTCATCACCGCTTATATCTACACCGCATAAAATTTCGCTGCCGTTACTTACCACTACAAGACCTCTACTTTTGCGCCCATATCCGCGAAGAACTATCGCAACGTCTTTATATCTTGAA
>JAURYA010000051.1 GCA_030654155.1 Sulfurimonas sp.
AGAATGACAAAGCTCATAAAAATAATTTTAACATCTTGCGTTTGCGTAGGAACCCCTTTTATCGGTCATTCAGAGAAATAAATGTTAAAATTGTAGCTAAGATGATGTTAATCGGTTATAAAATTTTCTAGACTTTATTTATATTAAAAAACTCTCCGTATGTAAAAATACGGTTTTATGGATAAGTGCTAAGAGTTGATGTGATACTATTTCGTGAAATCTAAATAAAGGAGAGCAGTTGAGACTTTTTTTTCCAATACTTTGTCTGCCAATTTTTCTCTATGCACATACTCTTGAAGAGTTGGTAGAGTTGTCACACAAAAATAGAGCAGTAGAGTCCGCCTCGCATCTGCTAGTTTCAAAAGAGAAGGCTTATGAGAGTGCAAAAAGCTCATATTTGCCAACTATTGATGTTGGGGCTACTTATCAAAATGTTTATGAGGAGACATCTGTAATTGCGAAAAATTCACTAAAAATTCAAGCCAGTTTAAAATATACAATTTATGACGGCGGAAAAAAAAACAGTTTGTATAATCAATTAGAGTCTGGCATAGACTCTGGAAAAAGCAACATTGAAGCAATTAAGAACTCTCTCTCACTTGATGTTACGAGGCTATACTTCGAATACTTATCTCTAAATGCCGACAAAGAGGCCACAAATCAGGAGATTGAGCAGTTAAAGGCAGAGTTTGTAAGGTTAGAACTCTTTTACAAAGCGGGTTCAGTGACAAAAGATGAGGTGGCAAAAATTGATGCAAGACTAAAGAGTGCGGATGTTTTGCTTCACGAAATTGAGTTAGAGAGCCAAAAAGTGCTTCACACGCTTGAGTACTACACATCACAAAAAATAGATTCCATAGAAGAGGGCTCGGCAATAAAAGTTGTAGATGAAGAGAAGGGTTTACTAAGGGCGGATATAAAAGTGCTGGAATATGACGCAACATCCTTGCTGCATGAGGCAAACAGCAAAAAAAGCGAAAATCTTCCAAAAGTATATTTTGACAATACGCTAAGTTATAGCGATTATTACTTTGACAACAAGCAGCTCATAAGCAATTTTTCAGATGAGACACAAAATGTAGCTATGCTAAATCTATCATGGAATATTTTTGATTTTGGCTCAAGAAGAAAGAATTATGAGGCAAAGCTTCATGAGTATTTCAGTAAAAAATCTATGTTGGAGTATGAAAAACTAAGGGCAGACGTCGATTACAGACTTGCAAAAAAATCGCTAGAAATTGCAAAGCTAAAAACAGAATCTGCCAAAGCAACGCTTGAAGCGGCAACATCCACGTATGAACTTATAAAATTTAGATATCAAAACAAAACGATTGATAACGTAGCATATCTTTTAGCATTAAGTGAAAAGTATGACGCAAAGAGAGGTTATGAGAGAGCGCTTTTTGGCGTAGAGGTTAAAAAAGCGGAGTTGATTTATTATAGTGCAAAAGATATAAGGGAGTTTTTATAGATGAAAAATTTAGCAATTTTTATAGCAGCGGTATCCCTGCTTTTTGTTGGTTGCAGTGATGAGAAAAAGAGTTCTCAAGCTGGAGCGCAAGCAGTGCAGATGCCTCCATTGCCGGTAAAGGCCGAGGTAGTTAAGTTTGAGAAAGCAAATTTTACAAAGAGTTATTCTGCCGTACTGAAACCTTTTAAAGAGGTAGAAGTCGTGGCACGTGTCAGCGGAGTTTTGGCAAAAGAGAATTTTACAGAGGGTGCAGTTGTAAAAAAAGGCGATAGGCTTTATGAGATACAAAAAGATGAGTATGAAGCAAAACTAAATGAGTCAAAAGCAGCACTGCAAAAGGCTGAAGCGAACTTAAATAGAGCTTCTAAAGACTGGGAGAGATCAGACTTTTTATTTAAAAACAGCGCAATCAGCGAGCAGCAAAGAGATCAGTTTTTATATACCTATGACGACGCAAAGGCCGAGGCGCAAAAAGCAAAAGCAGCTCTTAAAAATGCACAAATAGAGTTTGACTACACAACTATAAAAGCGCCGATTGGCGGTATTGTCGGACTTAGCAGCAGTGATGAGGGGAGTTATATTGATAAAGAGACGCCATCCTCAAAACTTACAATTATTACGGCACTGGAGTCGGTTTATGCAGAGTTTTCTATACCGAGCAGCGATATTTATAAATACAGTTCTCAGATAAAAAATGGTGCAAAGGTTGCTCTAAATATCGGCTCAAAAACGTATGAAGGTTTAGTTGATTTTATATCCCCGAAAATAGATCTGCAGACGGACACTTTATTTTTGCGAGCTAAGTTTTTAAATAAAGAGAGAGCGCTGATAATAGGCTCTTATGTTGAGGTCTCTTTAGGAGGACTCAGTTATGAAAGTGTTGCAAAAATACCGGAAATTTCACTTGTAAAAACGCCTGATGCGACTATTGTTTACGTGATAAAGGGCAGTGATATCTCTATGAGAGCCGTTAAAATATTACATGTAGATAACGGCGTAGCTATAATCGAGAGCGGACTAAATGATGGTGAGCAGATAGTTGTAAGCAATATTGCAAAGTTAAAACCAAACTCAAAAGTAATTGTTATGGATGAGAAATAGTATGTTTTCTGCTTTTTTCATAAAAAGACCGATTTTTGCATCAGTTATCGCGATTATTATTGTGCTAGCCGGTGTAATCTCTATGCTCTCTTTGCCAATCAGCGAGTATCCAAGGGTTATACCGCCGCAGATAGTAGTATCAACCTCGTACCAAGGAGCAAGTGCCGAAACTATATCAAAAACAGTCGCAGCACCTCTTGAAGAGGAGATAAACGGCGCAAAAAATATGCTCTATATGAACTCCCTCTCTGCAGATAATGGGGTTTTGAGCATAAGTATATTTTTTGAAGTCGGAACAAATCCTGATGATGCAAAGATAGATGTAAATAACCGTGTTCAAGCAGCACTCTCTAAGCTGCCGGAACAGGTTAAAAGACAGGGTGTAAGAGTTGCCGAAAAGTCACCCGACATGCTCCAAGTTGTCATTTTGCACTCGCCAAAACAGAGCAGAGATGTCACATTTTTGTCCAACTATGCTTTAATGAATGTAGTAGATGACTTGAAAAGGGTAAAAGGTGTTGGAGATGTGACCATATTCGGCGCAAAAGATTACTCAATGAGAATCTGGATAGACCCGCTGAAACTTAAGAAATACTCCCTTACCGTAAATGATTTAGTCTTGGCAATAAGAGAACAAAATGAACAATATGCTGCCGGTAAACTCTCTGCCGAGCCTATTTCGGGTAATGAGATGTTTACTTATACGCTCCAAACTCCGCAAAGGTTTAGCGAGCCGTCACAATTTTCAAACATAATAATCAAATCTAACAAAGATGGAAGTTCTCTAAAGTTAAAAGATGTCGCAACGGTAGAGATTGGCTCTAAAAGCTATGATATGAAAAACAAGTTAAACAACTCTCCGGCTGTACCAGTAGCGATATTTTTGCAAAGCGGTGCAAACGCGATTGAGACGGCAAAAGAGGTTAGAAAAGTCATAGCTTCTATTAGTAAGAATTTTGTGAATGATGTTGAGTATGTGATACCTTATGATATTACCGATTTTGTTGAGGTGTCCATAAAGGAAGTTATAAAAACTTTCATAGAGGCTATTATTTTAGTTATTGTAATCATATTCCTATTTTTACAGAGTTGGAGGGCGACACTTATCCCTATTTTGGCTGTTCCCGTCTCCATAATCGGCGCATTTGCGGGAATGTACATATTAGGTTTTAGTATAAACCTGCTAACTCTCTTTGGATTGGTCTTGGCCATAGGAATAGTTGTTGATGATGCTATTATTGTTATAGAAAATGTTGAGAGACACATAAGAGAGGGACTCTCTCCGACTGAAGCTTCTTTGCAGGCGATGAGAGAGGTTTCAGGTGCTCTTGTTGCAATCGTTTTGGTTCTCTCAGCCGTGTTTATTCCGGTTGCATTTTTAGGTGGGCTTAGCGGTGAAATGTATAGACAATTTGCCGTAACTATTGTTATCTCTTTGGCTATTTCAGGGTTTGTAGCGCTTACTTTAACACCTTCTTTATGTGCGTTAATGCTCAAACCGACACACAAAGAGCCAAAATATTTCTTTAAATGGTTTAACAGTTTTTTTGACTTCGCTACAAAGGGTTACTCAAATACTCTAAAATTAACCATAAGATACTCATTTTTAAGTATGCTCCTTTTTGGAGGGCTTGTCTATATCACTTACGGTATGTTTAATAATCTAAAAACAGGACTTGTCCCAAGTGAAGATAAGGGAACGGTACTTGTATTTAGCTACAACCCTCCAGGATCTTCGCTTAGCAGAACAGATAAGCTTGCCTCTGAGGTATATAATATTGTCTCAAAAGATAAAGAGAATATAAAAAATGTTATTCAATTTGTCGGGATGGACTTTGTAACATCTACACTTAGAACAAATTCGTCAGCCACAATTCTTAAGCTTCAGGATTGGGATAAGAGAACAAAGCCAGAACAGCATGCAACTTATATAGCGGCACAAATGGGCAAAAAGCTCTCATCAACAAGCGATGGCACATCCTTTGGCGTAGTGCCTCCGCCGATTCGCGGTATGGGAACGGCCGGCGGTTTTGAGCTTTATGTGCAAGATAGAACAGGCTCGGATATAAAAGAGCTTCAAAAGTATGTAGATGAGATTATCCAGCGAGCAAACAAAAGAGAAGAGTTGTCAGGGGTCAGAACTACACTAAACACTAATGTGCCTAAATATCAAGTAAGCGTAGATAGTGCAAAAGTAAAATCAAAAGGTGTTAGTTTAGAGCAGATATATCAAACACTAAGTGCGACTTTTGGGAATTTTTATGTAAATGATTTTAATCTTTTTGGCAGAACCTACACGGTTAACATGCAGGCAGAGGAATCCTTTAGAAAAAATCCCGATGATTTGAATAATATTTTTGTAAGAAGCAGCAGCGGCGAGATGCTTCCTCTTAGCTCTTTTGTTACATTAAAGCAGATTGTTAGCGCTGATTTGGTTGAGCGTTTTAATCTCTTTAGTGCCGCAAAAATTTCCGGTCAGGCAAATCTTGGATATAGCTCTGGTGATGCTATAAAAGCTATTGAAGAGGTGGCAAATGAGGTTCTTCCGCAAGGTTATACCATAAGTTGGATAGGAACGGCATATCAGGAGAAGCAGATTTCAAGTGCTGGAAATATGGCATTTATGTTCGGGATAATCTTTTTGTACCTGATTTTAGCGGCACAATATGAGAGATGGCTGATGCCGATATCTGTACTTTTGGCAGTTCCGTTTGGCGTCTTTGGAGCTGTTGTTGCAAACCATTTAAGAGGGTTGGAGAATGATATCTATTTTCAGATAGGTATACTTGTTTTAGCAGGATTATCTGCAAAAAATGCCATTTTAATCGTAGAGTTTGCTATGCAAAAAAGAGAGCAGGGGATGAAACTTGTTGATGCAGTTCTTGAAGCTGCAAAGATTCGTCTTCGCCCTATCATCATGACCTCTTTGGCATTTACGCTAGGAGTTATTCCGCTTGCAATCAGCAGCGGTGCAGGGGCGGCGAGCAGACACTCCATAGGTACCGGAGTTGTCGGCGGAATGCTTGCTGCTACATTTTTGGCTATTGTTTTTATCCCTCTTTTTTATGTGCTAGTCTCAAAATTACGAAAAGAGAAAGATTGACCGTCATTGCGAGCCTCTTAAAGAGGCGTGGCAATCTAATCTTAATATTTAATTTACCGCTTTAAAAAACTCTGCAGCTTCAAGCTCATCATCATTTAAATTATCTTGAGCGTAATCTTTATCCTCGTTAATAAGCATTTGAACTTCTCTTTGACAATACTCAAATAAAACATCTCTTGCATCTGCTAGATTATCCACAAAGCCAAGACCGCTGAACTGGTACGGCTCTTCTTGCTCTATGCAGATAAGAGTGCCATCACATTTTTCTTCCAAAACATCGACTAAAGTTCTGTACTTGATGTTAAACTCGGAAGCATGCCAGCCGATATTTTCCATCTCTTTTGTCGAAAACTCATCAACGCCGTCCGCCGTTGTATCGTTATAAGTCGCTCTTTGAGTATTGAAACCTATAATCTCCTGCCAGTTTGAGAAGGCTTTTATAAGCACCCTCTCATCATCTTCAAGTATCTGATAGTTTTTTCCAAATGCAGCTTCAATCGGGAAGTTTGAATTTGGAGTGCCTCTGTACACCAAGATATCATTTAAAGCAAACGGCTCGTAGCAGATATTGCCGTCAACTCTTATGCCAAATAGCTTACCTGAATTGATGGCTTCTGCTAAAGTATTTCTATCAGTAATGATAATTTCTTGAAAAAGATTAAATTTTTTCATAAATATTCCTCTGTTTTTGCTGACATTATAAAAGTTTTTGCTTTATTTTAGTATAATGCAACAAATTTTTTATAAGCTTAAGCTTAATATTATGCAAGGATATACAATGGCATTAACTGTTTACTACGATAAAGATTGTAATATAGAACTCATCAAAAGCAAAAAGGTTGCAATGATTGGTTTTGGTTCTCAAGGTCACGCACACGCTGAAAACTTAAGAGACAGCGGTGTTGAAGTAGTTGTTGGTTTGAGAAAAGATGGTTCTTCATGGGCAAAAGCTGAAGCAAAAGGCTTTAAAGTTATGACAGTTGGCGAAGCTTCTGCTGCAGCTGACTTCGTTATGATTCTTCTTCCGGATGAAAATCAATCAGAGATCTATAAAAATGAGATCGAGCCTAACCTAAAATCTGGTGCAACTATCGCATTTGGACATGGTTTTAATATTCACTACGGAAGAATTCACCCAAGAGCTGACATCAATGTTACTATGATTGCTCCAAAAGCTCCGGGACACACTGTTCGTTCTGAGTTTGTTCGTGGTGGCGGTATTCCAGACCTTATCGCTGTTGGACAAAATCCAAGCGGAACAACAAGAGAACTTGCACTGTCTTACGCTTGTGCAATCGGCGGCGGCAGAACTGCAATTATTGAAACAAGTTTTAAAGATGAGACAGAGACTGACCTTTTCGGAGAGCAGGCTGTTCTTTGCGGTGGAGCTGTTTCACTTGTTCAAGCTGGTTTTGAAACTTTAACTGAAGCTGGATATGCTCCAGAACTTGCATATTTTGAGTGTCTGCATGAGCTTAAGCTTATTGTTGACTTGATGTTCCAAGGCGGAATCGCAGATATGAGATATAGTATCTCTAACACTGCTGAGTACGGTGACTATGTTTCTGGCAAGCGTGTTATCAACGCAGAGTCTAAAGCTGCTATGAAAGAAATTCTAAAAGAGATTCAAGATGGAAGATTTGCAAAAGATTTCATACTTGAAGGTCAAGCAGGATACCCAAGAATGAATGCTGAGCGTGCAAATGCAAAAGCTTCACTAATCGAGCAGACGGGTGTTAAGTTAAGAACTATGATGCCGTGGATATCTGCAAACAAAATAGTAGACACTACTAAAAACTAATCTTTTTAATTTCTTGTACCCCTCTTATGCTTTAGCAACGGGGGTATCGGCATTTAGTGCCAGTCACTCATCTTCGGATGATGTGCTCGGTCACTTACACATGTAAGCTCCCTCCCACAAACATCCAAATCTAAGCACTATAAATCAAAAATATTTAGTTTTTAAAACATCCAAATCTAAGCACTATAAATCAAAAATGATTAGCAAGTGTTAAAGTAGTTGTTGAACCCTTATAAGTGTAGATAAAAGAATAGCGCTTTTATCTACATGTGAACTTTTCATCTTAAGTTCACTCTCCAAGAGCAGCTCATGCAGTTTATAATATATAAATGGTTTTATTTTTATAGACATTGTAGCTTTTTCATCAACAACAAACTTCGGAGCGTTATAGCCTAAAATCTCAATTGCGTTTGGAGCTCCGTTTACCCGTATATATATGTTGAACATATAGAGAGTGGTAAGGTAAGAGGTAATGGCTGTCAGCACTCTTATCTCGTCTTCTCCATGCTCTAGCAAACTAATAAGGTCGCTTTTAAAATCTTTTTTATTTAAAATCTTTTTTATAAATTCATCTATGTTTATCTCTGCCAAGCCAAAAATCATATTATCTATATCTTTAACCGTTATAGCTCTGTCATAAACTTTCAACTTATCAATCTCATTACAAGCAAGCGCAATATCCCCGCTATGAACGCTTAGGAGATGGTTTATTGTGTAGCTGTCGATATTTACACTTTTTTCACGAGCTATTTGAGATACATTAAAAACTGCTTCCGAGTGGTTTGGATGAAAAAATCTTACACACATTGTTTTTGTTCCAGAAGCAGGTTTTGCATAAGCCGTGTTGTCTGTTCCGTAATAAGCATAAACAAAAATATTGTCGGAATTTTTTTCACACTGTTCTATAAGCGTATCAAGCTCTTTTTTAGGAATTTTTTTCTCGCTCTTAATGATAAGGATATTTTGGTCTCCAAAGAGTGAAGCTTGTGAAAGATGCGCTTTTGCAGAGTTGAAATTGTACTCGTAATGATAAAATTTAAGAAGCGAAGCACCCTCTTTGTTTGTAAGGGTGTTTGTATATCTGTCGATAAGAAAAGTGCTCTCTCCAAAAAGTATAAAACTGTTCGAGAGGGAGTTGTTTTGTATATGTTTGTCTAGCTCGCTTTTGTACA
>JAURYA010000052.1 GCA_030654155.1 Sulfurimonas sp.
TGATGTTAAGGTCTAGGCCAACGATGCGCAGGGCATTGCTGACTAGATTATTCCTCAGCAGGGAGAGGGGGGCGAGATCGGCCTCAATCTTGTCAATAACCAAGAGATTCTGAGACTCGGGTCCGGCATGAGATGAATTGAGATTAAGCCCTTGCAGGGAAAGTGTATAGCTAAAGGGATTGAAGGTGACATTGTCCAGGGTAAGCCGCATTCCAGTCTGGCCTGCCACTTTTTCAGGGAGGGCCTTACCAATATACAAGGGTATCAGCCAAAAACCTGCGATGCTGTAGAGTATTGGCAGAAGGGCAAGGAGCAGCAGCGCATACAGGTACGGTTTTTTCCCCTTTGTTTTTTGGGCTGATTTGGGGCGTTCCGGCCGGTTTCTGGATCGTGGCTTGGCGGGCTGACTAGCTGGCTTTGGGGTAGGTTTGGTGGCCGACTTGGGGGTTGGCTTTGCTGGAGCTGGTGGAGTTATGCTGATGTTACCGAAATGATCCGACATTATTGCTTAGGTGTATGATGCAGATAGAACTGCTTTCAATATTGATTTTCTGGTCCAGATAGGGTCGCGTCTGATGTGGAGCTCTCGGTACAACCTGGTCTCGGGGGCTGATGAATTGCGTATACAACGTCCCATCAAGATATGCCCGGTGTTGCACGTTTTTTCAAGCACGAAGTCAGTCTAGCCGGAAAAAAGACAGCGGTTCAGGCAAAAGCCGGGTTTGCTAAAGAAAAGTTCTACTCAATAAGGCGTTAGCTATGCTATAGTCCTCATAATACATAATTTTTAGCCTGTTCTTCCTTATTCTTCCCCAATCATATGGAAAGCCGCAATCGGATACGTCTTGCCATCTTGCTCCTCATTTTTTTTCTCGGTGTGGGCACGACCGGATATGTTATTATCGAAGGGTACCCGTTGCTTGATGCCTTCTATATGACGGTGATCACCATTGCTACGGTTGGATTTGGTGAAATCCACACCCTTTCTCAAGCCGGTAGATTGTTTACCATCTTTTTGATCCTGTCAGGTGTGGGAAGTCTGGGTTTTGCCATTCAAGCCCTGACCGAAATGATGCTG
>JAURYA010000054.1 GCA_030654155.1 Sulfurimonas sp.
GTACGAGGGAAACCGTCCAAAAGATAGCCGTTTGAGCAATCACTCTCAGTGATTCTATCTTTGACAAGACCAATAATAATTTCATCAGTCACTAATTGACCGGTATCCATAGCTGCTTTAGCCATTTTGCCCATATCTGTACCTGCTTTAATAGCTGCGCGAAGCATATCTCCCGTAGAGATTTGAGGAATGTTATATTTTTTCGTTAAAAACCCTGCTTGAGTACCCTTCCCCGCACCCGGAGCTCCCAGTAATATTATTCTCATATTTATCCTATCTGTTTTATTGACGTGATTATATATAAATGTAGTTAAAACTAGCTATAAATAAACCTCCTCTGAAGCCTAAATTTCATAAAATACGTTTAATTAACTAGAGGAAGACAAATGCCATTTTCTAAACTTGGTCTATCACCGCAAATCCAAAGCACGCTTAAAAAAAGCGGCTACATAACACCTACTCCAATCCAGGAACAAGTTATCCCGCTTGTGTTAAAGCATAACGACATTATGGCAATGGCACAGACGGGAAGCGGCAAGAGTGCAAGTTTTGTACTGCCGATTTTAGAGCTTTGGTCTAAGAGTGTCGGTGAGGGAAAAGCAAAGATTAAAGCCCTAGTTCTTACTCCTACAAGGGAGCTTACTCTTCAAGTTGCAGATGCTTTTTGCACTTTTGGCGCGGATTTGAGTAGAAAACCAAAAGTAGTCAGCATTATCGGCGGAGAGAGCATCGGCGAGCAAATTTACGCCATTCAGCAAGGGTGCGATATTTTGGTGGCGACCTCAGGGAGATTGCTTGACGTGCTTACAAAAAAACAGACAAATCTTTCACACTTAGAGTTTTTTGTTCTGGATGAAGCAGATAAGATGCTTAATCTTGGCTTTTCAGATGAGCTAAATGCTATCCTTGAAGCAATTCCGCAAAAGCGTCAAAATCTTCTCTTCTCGGCAACCTACCCTCAAAAAATTTTAGATATTGCTTCAAAAATCACGCAAAATCCAATCCAAGTAACGCTAGGGCAAGAGGTGCCGACAGTAGAGAGTGTTATCCAGCGCGCAATTCAGGTAAATAGAGAAAATCGCGGCCCGCTTCTAAGACATCTGCTTGATACTGAAAAGTTAGAGCAAGTTCTTGTATTTATGGCAAACAAAAGAGCTACGGACAACATAGCGGCTAAGTTTAAAAAGTACGGTTACAAGGCGGAGTCGTTTCACGGGGATTTGCTTCAGGATGAGCGCACACTTATGCTAGATGAGTTTAAGTCCAAAAAAATAAAGATACTTTTTGCAACAGATATTGCTGCAAGAGGATTGGATATCAGCGATGTCTCATGCGTTATAAACTTTGATTTGCCACGCTCTCCTACGGATTATATCCACCGTATAGGTCGTACAGCAAGAGCCGGAAAATCAGGAATGGCTATATCGTTTATATCCCATGAGGATAAAGCGCATTTTGATATCATTCAAAAGCGCTGTAAAACAAATCTGAGTATGGAACAGATAGAGGGATTTCAGATAACGGGAGAAGCTCTCGCAAGGGTAAAAGGTCCAGAACCAATCAAAGGCAAGGGAAAAAGTAAAAAAGACAAAGCGAGAGAAAAGGCTTAATCCTCATCAAATCCGAAATCGTCTTCGTCGTCGCCCTTTTGAGCCTCTAAAATATCATCAATCATCTCTTTACACTCATCTTCTTCGATATCGCCGCTAGCTATATCTTCCAAAACATCTTGCAAATCTGCTTTGAACTCGCGAAGCTCTTCTATCTCTTCTTTTGCATCAGCACTTGCTTCTTTACTGTCAGAAATCTCTTCAAAAATTTCATCCAATCTGTCATCTATATCCGGAATAACGCTCTTTGTTATCAACTCTTTTAATTTTTCTGCATAAGACATAAAAAACACCTTTTATAATTTAGTTCTGTAATTATACTCTATATAAGAGGATTCTAACAAACCCTTAACTATAATTGATGAAAAATAAAAGAGATATATGAATTTTTACGCTTGCATCATTGGCAGTGAGATATTAAACGGACGCAGAGAAGACAAGCACTTTGAGTTTTTAAAGAGTGAGCTTCAAAAGTACGGACATGAACTATTTGCTTCTTTCATCATAAAAGATGATGAAGACCTGATTAAAAAAATCTACAAGTTTATAAAAGATGATGAACAAAGCGTTATGTTCTCTTTTGGCGGTATAGGTGCAACGCCTGACGATTTAACAAGAGCAATTGCTGCAGAAATTTTTACTTTACAGCCGCTTGAGAGACATAAAAAATTTGAGCAGGACATTATAGATAGATTTAAAGAGGAAGCATATCCTCATAGAATTCACATGTCGGATCTGCCGCAAAACTCTAAACTTCTCTTTAATCCGATAAACAACATGTCAGGTTTTTCTCTAGAGGATAGATACTTTTTTACTCCCGGATTTCCGCAAATGTCACATCCGATGGTTAGCTCCGTGATAGAAAAATTATTTAGCAAATCCGTACAAAAATATAGACTGACTCTTTTAGCCCAAACAAGCGAAAACACGCTTATAAACATAATGAAGCAGGTTCCATCTGACATCGAACTATCATCCCTGCCGATACTAAAAGATGCAAAGGCTTCCGTGGAGATATCGCTGTGCGGGGTTGATAAACTACATGTAGAAAAATATTTTAAACTTTTTAGTGAGTATCTTGAAGAGTCAAATATAGCTTATAATTTAATTTAATTATCATATTGTCGATTTCGTCAAATAAGTAAAAATCAAGGAATCGCATTATGTTGGTTTGGCTATTGATATTATTATTGGTAAGCGCATCTGTTTATGCTATTTATCGTATCTCATTTTTTAGCAAAAAAGAAGAAAATAAAGAAACTACTCATCACTATACATTTAAAATTTAAGAGGTTAAAATGGCTATAAATAGAAATAATCATGCTTTTAAAGGTCACAGAACGCTGCTTGGAACAAAATACGTAACTTACGGCGAACTGGAACTTCCTCTTAGATATGATTTATTTGCTCTATCAAAAAATGGTTTTGATTGGGGAC
The DNA here is from genome assembly GCA_030654155.1 of Sulfurimonas sp. Classification (GTDB taxonomy): domain Bacteria; phylum Campylobacterota; class Campylobacteria; order Campylobacterales; family Sulfurimonadaceae; genus Sulfurimonas. Next base: position 3,048 of record JAURYA010000054.1, read on the forward strand.
ATGCCGGTGTTAGCGCGCAGCAACTCGCTTTTTCTATGCTTTATCAACTTACAAATGAAGAGTTTGCAAAAGATAATGCTCCGCTATTTACAATGGAGGTTGTTTCGAAGTTTAACAACAGAGATTGGGTCATAAGCGGCTTTGACGTTTTAAAATGGATAAACAAAAATACTCAACAAGTAGAACCTGAGAAAAAAGTTCAAGAGGCAAATGAAGCTTCAAACAATACGCTGGTTTTAAATTCTCAAAAAAGCACAAAAAAGCCAAAGCCAAAAACAAATGTTGTTAAAGATATATGTGATGAACTCCAAATTACACAAAAACAGCTAGCAAATATTTTAGAGATTCCCGAGGGAACGGTAAGCAGTTGGGCTGTTAAAAATGAGATTCCGCGACTCGGAAAAAAAGCGATGGAGTTTTACATACAAAGCCAAAAAAATCAAAAAATTGTAGAGAGCTATAAAAGTTTTGTAAAATTACTTGATATATCTTAGATTTGAACTCTCTTTATCTCGCGTAACTTCTGTTTTTAGGAGCATTTTCGTCATAATTTAGCAGTTCTAGAATGCTCTTCTTATTAGTTTTTCTGGCAAAATCTATTACGCTGATTCCTTTTGAATCGACTGCATTTTTACTTGCCCCATGCTCTAAAAGAAGTTTTACTATCTCATATCGTCCATAGCAGACGGCCGCCATAAGCGGAGTAAATCTGCTTCTTCTTTTTGTGCTATCGACATCTACGCCTTGAGAAATTAGATATTTTACAATTTCCATATTATCATACGTTACCGCCATATCAAAAATCGAGACACCTTCTTCATCAAAATCATAAATATCTGCACCACTCTCAATTAGAAACATGATTAAATCAAAATCAGATCTATGTCTTAGCGACGAAGCTAAAACCGACTCTCCAGTCTCATTTGCTTCGTTAACGTCAGCACCATCTTTTAGGTATTTCTTGATGCCTATAATGTCATTTTTTTTTAATAGTTCAATCCAAGCGTTCATAATAATATCTTTTTTATTTTATAATTTTTTAGTAGGCAAAGCCAAGAACAGTAGTATATACCAAATAGATATTAGTAATGTTTAAGTATAATTCATCCAATAAATTATTTAAGCGAGAATTCATGGAAATCATTCAAACTACAAATGCTTTTAAAGCACTTATCGAGAACATCAAATCATCAATAAATGGGTACAAAGACCCTTTGGCATTTGGTATATGCAGAGTAGATATGGGACAGTTAAATCTTGGAAAAACTCTTCAGGCTACTTATCCGGTAATCAACTGGAATGAAAACTTCGGCAGCGCGGCTATTTTTATAAGAGCGCTTGTGGAACAAGGGATAGATATAGACTTTAAAGAGAGTGAAGCCGTCTGTAACATCAATGCTGCATTTTTAAAAAGCTGTTTAAACGCTTTTACTCCATACGCAGATGAAGCTTACGGCGATGCTCATAAAAATATTCAGGTAGTCTCTGCTCTTTATAACCAAATAATGAATAGAGGCTCAATGGAGGGAGAGTTTAAAGTAACATTTATTTTTGCCGATGAGCCGCTAAAGAGCGTTGAAGCAACTTACTTAAAACTATATGCACTATCACAAGCTAAAGTTGAGATTAGAGGTATAAACCTAAACGGCGCATTTGGTGCGCTTCCAAATGTTGCTTGGTCAAACGGTCAGCCGATTGAGCTCGACTACTTAAGAGAATTTGAGATTGAATTAAAATTATCAAACGAATATCCGCATATTGACTTTGTAGATAAATTTCCAAGATTCCTGCAGCACATTATTCCTGCTGAGAACACTAGAATTTTAGATACGTCTAAAGTTAGATTTGGTGCTCAGTTAGCTGCCGGAACAACCGTAATGCCTGGTGCGTCATACATAAACTTTAACGCAGGAACAACAGGTCCGGTAATGGTAGAGGGCAGAATTTCAAGCTCTGCAATAGTTGGAGCAGGCAGCGATGTCGGCGGAGGAGCTTCAATACTTGGCGTTCTTAGCGGAACAGACGGAAATCCAATCTCAATAGGCAAAAACACGCTTTTGGGTGCAAATTCTACCTGCGGTATTCCTCTTGGTGACGGTTGTATTATAGACGGCGGTCTTGCAGTTTTTGCAGGAACAAAATTTCATATAAATGACGAAGAGATAGCTGAAATCGAAGCTGTTAACCCAAACGTAAAACTATCAAATATTATGAAAGCGTCACAGCTTGCAGGGCTTAACGGGCTGCATTTTAGACAAAACTCTCAAACCGGTCAATATGTAGTGCAAAGAAGCACAAAAGAGGTTAAGCTTAACGCTGATCTTCATTAAGCAAAGAAAAAGGGATTTAACATGAATATATCAAACAATATTTCGTCAATACAAGCTCATCAGACTATGATGAATACAAGTGCAAATAACATTGCAAATGTAAATAGTGACGGTTTTGTTCCAAGGGACACTAGAGTTGTAGCAAGCGAGGGTTCTGTAACTTCAAATAGTAGAAAAGCTGATAACAGCGGCTCAACTAAAAGTCAGACAGATTTGGCAAAAGAGATACCAGACCAGATAGTAGCACAAAAAGCCACCGCTCTAAACGTTACAGCTATAAAAGCGCAAGATGAGATGTTTGGCTCGCTTCTAGATATAAAAGCTTAACGCACGAAGCTCCACAACAAGAGCTACTGCGTTAGGATATTCATACTAATCAAATTTCTAAGCAGTTCAGCCTCTTCATCAAAATTATCTTCCCCTCTTCCTAGTCTCAAGGTGCTAAAAATAGGTTTTCCAATTATAATTCTGCCCTCGACTCCATCTTTTTTAGTTTTTATGCCCCAAGCATTATGAAATACTATAATTTCATCATCATATGTTCCAACATAAAGAACAATATGCCCTTTTTTGTACAAAAGCGTTTCAAATGGCACAGCCTTCTCTTTTATAACTTTTATCTTCTCTTCATCGCTTAAGTTTTTAAAAGTTATAACTCTGCCGACTTTACTTTGCTGGGATGAATTTCTAGGAAGCCAAATTCCAAAAGGTGTAAACATATCTCTAAGCATGGATGAGCAATCCCTCTGCTCATACATTCCGCCCCATCCATAATTTGTTTTTGATACCTCGTTGATAACCGTTGCTAAATTCGTCTCATTTAGCTTAAGCACTTCTTTAGTAGCTATCTCCTTAGATATTTTAGACTTAAGAAAGAGCGGTTTTGAATTTTTATATGAAGATACCGTTAAGACAGTATATGCCTCTTCATCCTCCGAGACAAGCGCAAACACCATTCCAATTTTTGATTTAAACAAAAAATTGCCCTCAATGTCATAAATAGGCTTATTCTCTTCAATAATGGCAACCTGTTGTGCTTTTTGCCAAGTGTCTATATGTTTTTTTTCTAAAATAACAAATTCACTGCTCCTAATCCAACCTGATGCAAAACTGCTAAATACATATGCCCACTCTCTGTCTTTAGAGTAGTGTGAGATAAAAATAGGGCTATTCGCGTGCACGGTACTGTTTTGGAGATAATCAAACGGAAATCCCTCTCCCGCAAGTGATGGATTTTTCAAAAGCGGTCTTATGGTAGGAAATGACCTCATATTACTCTCTTTTAGCGTCACACCCTTTGCGTTAAGCGTTGCATACTCTTCAAAATTTGCATTGCTCTGCATCTCATCAAAAAAACTTTGCTCCAACGGTTGTAAATTTTCCCCATAGCTTTTACCTGCGCAATATGAGAAAAATGGCCACTTTACTGATTTTAAATCCTCTTTTGGTCTCTCCATATTCCATATATTAAAATGGTATCGTTCATATCTACTCTGAATATCATAAAGAGGGGGATTGTTACTAATATTTTTAGAAAAATAGGCGACATTTTGAGGTATGTTACGTAAATCATCTATTTCAATTGTTTGCGGAAGCTCTTTTTTTAGCACCTCTTCGCAACTGAGATTTTCATCAATCTTAATCAAAATATCTTTTTTTATATTTTGCACAACCGGCTCAATTTTGCTAGAAGAGCAGCTTGTAAACAGAATCGCCAATAAAAATATATATATGTATCTCAATGCTAAACCCTTTTTAATCAACGCTGCCAAATCTGCTAACAACTCTTCCAATTACCTCTATCTCGTCAGGATTTAATGTTTGGGTTGAGTAAACCTGATTATCAGATATTACATCTATTTTACCGTCTATTCTCTTTTGAACTCTCTTTATAAAAAGTCCCGCTTCTGTTCGTATGGTAAACACGCCGCCCCTTTGAAGATCTGTTTTAGCTCTATTTATAAAAACTACATCATTGTAGCTAAATGTCGGCTCCATAGAATCTCCTGATACGTTTATGGCCTCTATATTTTTCAGCTCTCTCTCGCCGCCAAGCATCATGGCAAACTCATGAGGAATCTCTATCGTCTTTATATCTTCATCAGCAGAGTCAGCTCCGCCGCCGGCAGATGCATTTATATTAGTAAAATATTTAACCATAAAAAATCTGTTTGTCGCTTCTATAAGGCTTTCCGGCGACTGCCCGTAGAGCAGCCAGTTTATAGATATAGACTTTGTTGCGCAAAAATCCAAAAGCTCGCCAAAAGGAATCTTATTTCTTTTTTTCATAGTTGCAAAGTTCATCTGGCTAACACCCAAAATATCTGCCACATCTTTATCAAATATTTTTCTGCCGTTAAATTCAGTCGAGACAATACTTTTTATCTCCTCTACTATTTCAAGAAAACTTTTCATATAACCCTCCAGCTATTTGTTCAAATATTTAAAATTATAATACTTTTTTGCAATTTAGTCAAAGATTATATGACAAAATGCAATATTTTTTCTCTTGGTTTGAAAATATGTGTAGTATTTAAAAATAAATAGAAGGATTTGAAATGAAAATCATAGTAAAAAACGTAGAAACTTTATTGGAAAAATTTGAAAATTCTCTGGAGAAGTGGGCTGACATTTTATTTTAAAAGAGCCTCATCTTTATCTTTGATTTTTTTCTCATCAGCTTCTCTTTGTAGCTCTCTTTGTGCTGATTTATTTTTATGGTAACCGCCAAATATAAAAATCATAAAAAGTATGAAGAGAATCATCATGATTATATTAATAAATAAACTCATAGTTTCTTTCCAAATGAGCCATAGTTTTGTCTTATGGCTTCATAAAGTACTATCCCCGTGCTAATAGCCAAGTTTAGGCTTCTGCCCTCTTTCGTCATCGGTATGGTAATATTTTGTTCTTTGTATCTGTTTAATATATCTTCTGGGATACCGGCAGTCTCACTTCCAAAAAATATATAATCGCCCTCTTTAAATTGTGCATCAAAATATGGCTTGTCTGTTTTTGTAGTAGCAAAGTGGGCATTATTTGATATCTTATTATTTGCAAAAAAATCATCCAAACTCTCCCACACATGCAGATCCAGCTTATGCCAGTAATCAAGCCCTGCACGCCTTACGGCTTTTTCATCAATATCAAAAGCTATGGGCTTAATAATATGTAGAGCTGCACCTGCATTGACGCAAAGCCGCCCTATCGCACCGGTGTTGTTTGGAATTTGCGGATTTACAAGCACTAAATTAAAAGCCATTGTAATATTTCTCAAAAAATAAATTTTTTGTAGCTTTAGGGGGTTGTAGGGACTGAAAGTCCATACCATTAAAATTAGCTTTGCTGATTTTAGTGTATAACATTAGAAGATTACAGTTTTATTTGCAAAAACAAAAATTCTATCTTCAAGAGCCAGTTTTAAAGCGCGAGAGAGGACAACTTTTTCCACATCTTTGCCTGAACGCTGCATATCTCTCCAGCCGTAAGCATGGTCTACATGTATAACTTCTTGAGCGATAATAGGACCCTCATCAAGATGGTTATTTACAAAATGCGATGTCGCACCTATAATCTTTACACCTCTGTCGTAAGCCTGTTTATAAGGGTTTGCGCCTATAAATGCCGGTAAGAAAGAGTGGTGAATGTTTATAATTCTGTTTTCATAAACTTCTATAAATTTAGGAGTTAAAATTCTCATATATTTTGCCAAAACAATATAATCTATCTCTTGAAATCCTGCTAAACACTCAAGTATTTTATCTTCATGCTCTGCTCTGTCAAGACCTACATGCGAGATTTCAATAAATGGGATATTGAACTTGCCCACAAGAGATTCCAAATCACCATAATTTGATATTACGCACAAGATGTTTGCTTCTAGCTCTTCTGCCTCATGACGAATCAAAATATCGCCAAGCGCGTGCATCTCTTTTGTGGCCATTATGATTATATTTTTCTTTTTAGGAGCGATAACTTCTATATTGGCACTTTCAGGCATAACGTCTGTGATTAATTGATACAATTTATCAAGAACTATATCGCCATCAACAACGCTTCTCATAAAAAACTTATTGTTTTCTTTATCAACAAACTCGCTATTCGAGAGGATGTTCAGATCATTTTGATAAAAAACCGTAGATACTTTATGAACTAACCCTTTTTCATCATTTGCATCTATGAGTACTCTGTATTGGCTCATTTTCTATTTCCTCTCTCTAGCTCTTCAACCCTAGAATCAATACTTACCAATATATACTCCAAAAAATTTAGCGTCATATCTACTTTGGCTTCTATATTGGTGTTGTTCGGTGCTTGAAAACCCTCAAAAAGCACAAGCAATCTCTCTCTCATAGATGTCAAAAACATCATCTCATTGCTAATTATCGGCTCTTCTTCGGAAGTTATCTCAATTTTTAGTTCTTTTTTTATAACAGGCATAAAATCAATTATAGTTTTTTGGTCATCAATATTTGGCTTTATATCCTCCAACTCTGCTAAAGTAGAGAGAATTACATCTTTTAATTCCATAGCTTTAATAACCACCTTTCAAATTCATTAAATTCGACATCATCCTGCATTTTTACAAAATACTCTTTCATTTGAGTATTTACATGTAAAAACTTTTTTCTCATGCCAGAGAGCCTTCGTATTGCAATTTTAGCGTCACTATTTGAGGGCTCTTTTTTCAAAATCTCTTTATATATCTCAAGAGCTTCTTCTTTTAAACCTTGGAGTTCATAGATATTTGCTAATGTTAATGTTTTCATTTTGCCGCGTAATTAGCGATTATTGAACCCATCTCACTGGTAGAGCATACTTCTTTGGCATCGTACTGAGCCAAATCTTTTGTTCTATACCCCTCTTTAAGCGCTCTCTTTACAGCAGACTCTATTTTGTCGGCTGCAACGTTTTCGCCAAGCGCATATCTAAGCATCATAGAAGCCGATAAAATTGTCGCTATAGGGTTGGCAATTCCCTGTCCTGCAATATCAGGAGCAGAGCCGTGAATAGGCTCATAAACACCTATTTTAGAGCCGATTGAAGCTGATGGAAGCAGACCGATAGAGCCAGAGAGCATACTTGCCTCATCGCTTAGTATATCGCCAAAAATATTTCCGGTAAGCATTACGTCGAACTGTCTAGGGTCACGAATAAGCTGCATTGCGGCATTGTCAACATACATGTGCGTTAGTTCAACTTCAGGATATTCACGTCCTACCTCGGTAACAACATCTCTCCAAAGCTGGGAAACATCCAAAACATTTGCCTTGTCAATCGAACAAACTCTTTTGCTTCTTGTCATCGCGATTTTAAACGCTTGATGAGCAATTCTTACAATCTCATCGCGTGTGTAAACCATGGTGTTCCAGCCTCTGTTTTCATCACGGCCTCTTGGCTCACCGAAGTAAATTCCGCCTATTAGTTCACGAACAACCATTAAATCGACGCCTTTTATAACTTCCGGCTTTAGTGATGAAGCATTTATTAGCTCATCAAAAACATTTGCAGGACGGAGATTTGCATAAACTCCAAGCTCTTTTCTGAATCTTAAAAGCCCGCTCTCAGGTCTTTTTTCACGAGGCAGATTATCCCATTTTTGACCGCCTATTGCGCCAAAAAGTACAGCGTCACTGTTCAATGAGATATTAATTGTCTCTTGTGGAAGCGGGTCTCCTGTAATGTCATAAGCACAACCGCCCATTAAAGCCTCTTCGTAAGAGAACTCTATGTCACAGCATGAAGCCACGGCATCTAAAACCTTTACAGCCTCATCTATAATCTCAGGACCGATTCCATCGCCTTTTATTAGCGCAATTTTATAAGTTTTCATTATTTACCTTTAATTTCATTTTGTGCATAGTTCATAAGTCCGCCCGCATCTATAAGCTCTTGCATAAAAGAGGGAATCGGAATAAAGCTATATACTTTGCCTGAGGTTTTATTTGTAATTGTTCCATTGTTCATATCGACGCTTATCTCATCACCCTCAGCAATCTCTGCACTCTCTTTGAGCTCAAATATAGGAAGTCCCATGTTAAATGCGTTACGGTAAAATATTCTTGCAAAAGTAGGAGCGATAACGGCAGCTATACCGGCAGCTTTAAGTGCTATGGGAGCATGTTCACGTGAACTTCCGCAACCAAAATTCTCACCCGCTACTATAACATCGCCTCGGTTCATTTTTTTTACAAACTCTGGGTCTGCATCTTCCATAACATGCTTTGCAAGCTCCTCAGCAACTGAAGTGTTTAAATAACGAGCCGCTATGATTAAGTCTGTATCAATATCTTTTCCAAATCTCCAAACTTTACCGTCAATATTTGCTTTTTGCATATAAATTCCTAACTTTATTTAAAATTATTTCTGCGATTATAGCCAAAATGTAATTTGAGATTTCTAAAAGGAGTTGGTACGAAAATAAAAAAGATGGAAAGTCAGCTTGATATTAATTGGTATCAAGCTGACTTAAGGAGTTATTATCGCTTTAAATTATTTGTAGTTTGAAGCATTTCATCACTCGTCGTGATTACTTTTGAGTTTGAGTCATAAGCTCTTTGACCTGTAATAAGGTCTGTTAATTCAACAACAAGTTCAACGTTACTAAGCTCGACAAAACCCTGACGAAGTACTCCAAGACCATCCAATCCCGGAGTTCCTTCTACCGGTTGACCAGAACTGTCTGTTTCTAAGTAGAGGTTATCTCCCATAGAGTGAAGACCCGCAGGATTTATAAAGTTTGTCAGTGTAACCTGCCCTATCTGCGTTGCTTGTGTTTGGCCGGATTGAACAACTGTAACAGTACCATCAGTACCTACGCTAATATTTGTTGCATCAGGTGGAACAACAACCTCAGGAACCAATCTGTATCCATCGCTATTTACAATTGTTCCATTTTCATCAATCTTAAATGCACCGTTTCTTGAGTAAACCTCAGTACCATCTGGAAGTTCAAGCTTAAAAAAGCCCTTTCCGGTAACCGCTAAATCAAGCTCATTATCAGTCTGTTTTAGGCTGCCTTCAGAAAATATCTTATTTATTGCTGTTGGTCTAGCACCAAGTCCTACTTCTATGCCGGTTGGACTTTTTGTAACATCGCTTGTAGATGTTCCTGCATATTCCATAACTTTGTACATCAAGTCGGCAAACTCTGCACGCGACTTTTTAAAACCTATTGTGTTTACGTTGGCAATATTGTTCGCCGTTGTATCTATTTGCGTCTGCATGCCCAACATTCCAGTTGAGGCAGTATATAGTGATTGCATCATTTTCTAAGCTCCTTAAGATTTTTTAGCAATTTTTTCAATTGCGTCACGGTTCATATCATTCATCTGCGTATCCATTGCTTTTTGATACATTCCGACCAAGCGATTTGTCTCTATCATCTGTGTCATCATCTTCACGGCATTTACATTACTCTTCTCTACAAAACCCTGCATAACAGCTTGGCTATCTCCAAAATCTTGAAACTCCTCCACGCCGTCATATCTATAAAGTCCGTTGCCCTCTTTCTTTAGAAGATCAATATTATCAGGCTGCGCTATAAAAAGTTTAGAGCTAGGGGTAAGCTTTACGCTGTTTGGAATATCCGTAAAAATCTGCCCGTTTTTGTCTATCTCAACAATACTATCTTGCTGATTTAGCATAATCGGCTGCTTGGTTATAAAATAGTCGCTAGGAAGAACTTCATATCCGCTTTTTGTAATCAGTTTGCCTTCATCGTTTTTTGTAAATGCTCCATCTCTGGTCAGCCTGACTCCCTCCGGTGTTTTAACCAAGAAAAAGAGACCCTCTTTTGACAAAGCCATATCTAGTGAGTTACCGCTTTTTTGCATATTTCCAATAGAGTGATCAGTATAAGAGTCTACTATTTGCGGTGCTTTGTTCATAGCTCTGTTTAAAAATTGAGCCGCTTCTTTAGTATGATTTTCAATTGGCAGCTCATCCCTAGCCTCTTTGTAGAGACGTAAAAAATCACCTACAACAAGATTGTCCTCTTTAAAACCGACCGTATTGACATTGGCAAGGTTGTTCGCAATAGTGTCAAGGCGATTGAACTGGGCAACCATTCCTGCTGCTGAACTATAATATCCGCTTTGCATAAAATACCTTTGTTTGCATTTTTTATGACAAAAGCAAACCGTGTTCCAACATTTTAGGAAGAAAAAGTTAAGACTGTTTGGGTATAATCCACCTTTGAAAAATCTTATTACAAATCAACAAAGGTGTATTTTATATGACAGCTAAAGAACTAAATAAAGCTATTGAAACATTCTTTGCAAGTCAAAAACCAAAAGAGTGCTCTACATACGAGTCGCTTATAGAGCTTTTTGACAAACAACCTACTTTAGCGCAAGCAGCCAATATTCATAAACTTATACAAAAACATAAAGCTTGTATCTACACGTCATCTGAACACGCAAAACTTCTTAACGATAAAGAGGCTGAGGCTAGAAAAAGCGCTCAAAGAAAGATGATTGAAAACAACGAGACAGACAGCTTTGACATACTAAAAGAGCATGAGCTGCTTGAGTGGTCACGCTCTGACTCTCCGGTTCGTATGTATCTTCGTGAAATGGGACAGATTCCGCTTTTAACAAAAGAGGAAGAGATAGAGATCTCAAAAAAAATCGAAGGCGGAGAGAGCATAATAATTGACGCGATATGTTCTGTTCCATACCTGATAGATTTTATTTTAGATTACAGAGAACCTTTAATCAATCGCGAAAGAAGAGTAAAAGAGCTATTTAAGAGCTTTGAAGATGAAAAAGATGAGAGCGAAGATTTAGATGTAAGTGAAGAAGATGATGAGATTGAAGACAATGATGGTGTTGAAGTTGAAAAAACATTAACCGCAAAAGATAAAACCAGAGTTGAAAAGGTCACAGTAAGTTTTAAAGCTTTAGAAAAAGCTAAAAAAGAGTGGGTTAAGTTAGCGGAAAAAATACCTGAAAACATGGACGGAGAACTTACTCCTGAGACTGTTTTACATTTCCTGAGTGTAACATATAAAAAAGGTGTTTTAAAAGAAAAATTATTAGATTTAGGGCCTACATCTAAACTTATAAATGAGCTTGTAAAAGCGATGGAAACAGCGCTTAAGAGCGATGAAGGTTATGATAAAGAGCTGAAAAGATTAGAGTACAAGCTTCCATTGTTTAACTCAACTCTAAAAGCAAATCATAAAGTTCTAGTTGAGAGAATTTGTGATTTAAATAAAGAAGATATCGCAGCTATGGTGCCTGAAGCTACAATGGTCAGCACATATATGGAGATCAAAAAGCTTGTACAAACAAAAGAGGCTTCAAAAAATAGTTTCGACATGGAACCTGAGAAACTGGCAGATATTTTAGAGCAAATCAAGCGCGGTAAAAATATCTCTGAGATTTCAAAAACAAAAATGGCAAAATCCAACTTAAGGCTTGTAGTATCTATCGCAAAAAGATATACAAATCGCGGATTGCCTTTTCTTGACCTTATTCAAGAGGGCAACATTGGTCTTATGAAGGCAGTTGATAAATTTGAATACCAAAAAGGTTATAAATTTTCAACTTATGCAACTTGGTGGATACGTCAAGCAATATCTCGTGCAATCGCAGACCAAGCTAGAACAATTCGTATACCGATACACATGATTGAAACAATAAACCGTATAAATAAAATTATGCGTAAACACCTGCAAGAGCACGGCAGAGAGCCTGATGTTGAAGTTATAGCACTTGAGGTTGGACTGTCTGTTGAAAAAGTAAAAAATGTAATAAAAATTACAAAAGAGCCAATAAGCCTTGAAGCTCCTATCGGAAGCGAAGATGATGGAAGATTCGGTGACTTTATCGAAGATAAAACATCACTGTCCCCGTCTGATGCAATATTAAAAGATGATTTAAGAGTTCAGATAGAGAATGTTTTAGAGCAGTTAAACGAGAGAGAAAAAGCCGTTATTAAGCTCCGCTTTGGAATTATGGATGATGAGTCTGACAGAACGCTAGAAGAGATAGGTAAAGAGCTAAATGTAACACGCGAGAGAGTTCGTCAGATAGAGTCTAGCGCTATTAAAAAGCTAAAGCACCCTAAAGTCGGAAGAAAACTTAAAAATTACATAGAAGAGTAGTTAATTAACATGACTTTTGAGCAACAATGGATAGAGTATGACTATAACCCTTTTGTGCTCTTTAGCTCAAGCGGTAAAATTTTATCACTAAACTCTGAAGCGCAATTTTTACTTGGCTCTATCACAACTGAAGAACTTTTTAGCCTTGCAACTACTTATGCCAGCATTTCATTTGGCTTTAGAACAACATTTTTAGAGTTGGATTTTGGGCGTTATAAATTTTTTGCAATAACCGTTGGGTATGAAAATGATGAAGCCATAGGTATTAAACTCTATCAATCCCCATCTTTCAAGCTCAATAAACCTAAGCCCATCGGTGATGCAACAAATATATACGCACTGGTTGATTTATGCATATTAACATACTCTATAAACTCAAAAATTGTTTTTGAAAAAGATTTTGACCCTACTATTCCTGAAATTATTATTGACTCCAATAATTTTATAAAGATACTTAACAAAGTGTACTCTTGCTACGAAAAAAACGAGAAAATATTGACAAAAATATTTTACAGAGTGGGTGAGCATATAAAATTTGAGGATAAAAAATATAGTATCTTTTCCGTTGAAGTTAATGCACAAAACATTGACGAAGAGAGAGTTAATGAACTGAAAGTTTTAGCGGCCAATGCAAACTTTTACATAGATATTAAAAAAAAGATAACCATAAACATACCTATGATCATCGCCTAGATTTTTTATAGTTTTTATAAATCTTTTGAGACAAAATAGCCTACTATAATCCCAATTAGAAGTGATGGAAGATATATAGATATATCTAAAAGCTCATTATTTTTAAGTGCTATAAAGCCCAAAATCAAAAATAGATATGGAACCAATCTATATAATGAAATACCGGCTTTGCTACCCTTTTTAATCTCTTTTAAATTTAAAATCTTTATTTTTTTCTTCTCTTCTATGACAATAGCTTTTAAATCAAGCTCGTCCGCGGGAGTTTCATTTATTGGAGTTTCGTCATAAAGCTCATACGGATCTTCAATCTCGTCTAAAATATCTTTTTTTTCATCTATATTTTCAAGAGCAATCCCACTGTTTATCATTTTTTTATAAGCGTATGCAGAGCCTGCTATTATAAAAAAACTGCTCAAAAAGGCGACTTGCAGATTTATAAAAAAATTGAAGGATATTAGCGTTGTAGATAAAATTAACAGTTCAACAACGCCTATAATTTTAATAGTTTTTTTCACTATCGTCTTCGTCATCATCGTCTTGAAGTTGTTTTTTTATGGCATAGCGAGGCTCTTTCGCCAACTCTTCATACTCTTTATACTGTTTTGAGTAAGCTTTATAGACATTCAGTACAGCTGCGGCTATACCTATAAAAACTCCAATCCATAGAGTCCAACCATACCCAGTTATATTTTTAAGCAAAATACCTATTCCAACACCCATAAGAACTGCAACAACCATTGATATTCCGAGTGACAAGTTATCAGCTGCTTCAATAATTGGTTTTATTCTAGGAGCTTTTTGCTCCCTTTTATCATTATTTTGCATTTGTTATTTCTTTAAATATTTTGGCACTTGCTTTAATGGTATCTTCAATCATCTCATCTGTGATAGCAGTTGAGATAAAACCTGTTTCATAGAGTGAGCATGCAAAGTAAAAGCCCTCTGTTAACATCATGGAGTGGAATTTTGCAAAAAGTTTTGCATCTGAGTTGCATGCATCGGCAAAGTTTTTAACAGGTTTTTCGTTAAAGAAAAAGCCGAACATACTCCCTCTTGTGTCTATCTGCATTGTTATTTTGCAAGCAGCAGCCTCTTTTTGCATCCCCTCAACCAATCTTTTTGCACGCTCATTTAAAACCGATATAACCTGAGCATTTTTCTTTAATTTAGATATTGCCGCAAGTCCGGCAGCCATTGCTACTGGATTTCCGCTAAGTGTTCCTGCCTGATAGACCGGTCCCTCAGGTGAGAGTTTCGCCATGATTTCAGCTCTTGCACCAAAAGCACCTACAGGCATACCGCCGCCAATAACTTTTCCAAGAGTAACAATGTCAGGTTTAACGCCGGTTATTGACTCTGCACCGTTTATTGTCGCACGAAAACCGCTCATAACTTCATCAAAAATAAGCAGAGTTCCATTCTCATCACAAATTTTTCTAAGTTCGTGTAAAAACTCTTTATCGGCAGGAACAAGCCCCATGTTTCCCGCTATTGGCTCTATAATGACACACGCAATGTCTTTTGAGTCTGCAAAACACTTTTTTACACTCTCAATATCATTGTACGTAGCCAGAAGAGTATGCTTTGTAAAATCAGCCGGCACACCCGGTGAACTTGGATTTCCAAAAGTTGCAGCACCGCTTCCAGCTTGAACTAAAAGAGAATCGCTATGACCATGGTAGCAACCGATAAATTTTACAATGTCATCACGGAGAGTAAATCCGCGAGCAAGACGAATAGCGCTCATTACAGCCTCTGTTCCGCTGCTTACAAATCTTATTTTGTCAATTGAGTCAAACGTAGAGATAACAAGCTCTGCCAAATCGCTCTCTGCCTGTGTTGGAGCGCCAAAGCTTAGACCGTGTTTAACGGCTTCGATTACCGCATTTTCTATCGACTCGTCTCTGTGTCCAAAAATCAGCGGACCCCAGCTTTGTACATAATCTACATATTTATTTCCGTCAATATCAGTTAAATATGCGCCCTTGCCCTCAGCTATAAAAAGAGGAGTTCCCCCTACGCTGCTAAAAGCTCTAACCGGAGAGTTTACTCCACCTGGAATTAAATTTTGTGCCTGCTTAAAAGCTTTTACAGAACCACTTATACTCATTTAAATTACCTTAATATTTTTTGTCATTATAGCAAAGTTGTATTAATCTATATTAGTTATAATTCTTCAAAATTTTATAAGTAAATGGAATCTCTTGAATCGCTCATATTTTGCCCTGTTTGTTGCACTTTTAATACACTTTATACTATTGCTGCTGTTTTGGCTTCTTGGAGCAGTTACGCCTGAGACAAAACAGCAGGAAAAACCAAAAGAGAATAGAATAAAAGTTTCACTAAAAGAAGCACCGAAGAGAGTTGAAAAAGCAGAAGACGCAAATGTGCCAACAATGGCTCCTCCTATGCCAAAAGGCAGCCAGCTAAAAGAGATAGCCGAGCCTATGAAAAAGCCGCCGATAAAATATGAGCCAAAAAAAATCGAGCAGCAAAACAGTCCTAAATTACCTATTATTCCTACAAAAGCAGAAGATAAAAAAGAGCCGAGGCCAAAGATTGAGCCGCTTCCGCCGACAAAGCCGTATGTAGAATTGCCACAAAAAGAGAAAAAAAAAGAGAAAAAACCTTACGAATGGTTGGCAGAAGATAAATCATCCGAGGAAGTAAAAGATAAAAAAAGTGAACAACAAAGCGGAAGTAATGTTATTAATTCAGACCTTAAAGAACTTTATGGGAGTGAATTTGGCAAACTGACGCCAGGACAGCAAAAATATCTTATTGATAACCAAGAGATTATGAGAAGAATTACACAGGAGATTTTAAACAGGATTGCCAGAGTAAATATTCGCCACGACATGAACATAAATAGAACAAATATTGTAGAGTTTTACCTTCATCCAAATGGAGATATGACAGACTTTAAATTTCTTCAATCAAGCGGATACCATATACTTGATACAACTACGCAGGAGACCATTGAATTTGCATACAGCCGATATCCGAGACCGGCTGAAAAGATACTAGTCAGATATAATGTATTTTACAATCTGGCTAGATAGTGGAGCAAAAAAGCCTCTAATTATCTCTGTTTAACAGAGATAGAGCTCCCTTGTATATCGGCTCATCTATAAACCCAAACTCGTCGTCTTCAAAACCGGTAATGCCCTCTTCTTTTTTTAGCTCAAAAAGTCTAATTATAGTTTTTGCTCTTCTTATCTCTCTCTCGCTATCTGAAAATATCTTGTTCACAAGTTTTGCCTGCTCCGGAGAGATGCACCCTTTTGCATCATAACCCATGCTCTTTTCTAAAGTTATCCATTTTTCAAACTCATCTAAGTTTTTAAACTCCTGATAAACAAAAGAGACAGGTCTTACTCCAATAACTCTACATGTAATTAAAAATTGCGACAAAATATGGAGCATCACAGGGTTATCTTTTGTAATGAGACTTTGAGGCAGCTTCATATCAGCAAATAGATCCAAAATACCGAGATAAAAAGTAGTAACTCTTTTGTCAATTTTCAGTTGTGCCAAATTGGCCCATGCACTGCTTGTTTCTATAGATAAGTGAAGCTCAGTTTTTTTATCTAAGAGCTCGTAAACGGATTCTATCTCTTTTACATCTCTTATTTTTGGCACCCTGATGGCATCGGGCATAAATTGATTTAGATAAGTTATCTCCTCATACCCACCCTCAACCAGAGAATTTACACGAACCACGAGTTTCTTATCACATCTCTTATGGTGAGAAAGAAAAATCGCGCATAAAACAAGTCCAAACGGCTTATCTTCCTTGCTCACGCCATCTTCAAGATTTAAAACTATGCAGTCTGCTTCAACTGAGTCTATCTTCATTAAATGCTCAAGATTGTTGCATGAGAGCATTAAAACAGAGCGAAAATCTTTTCTCCTGTTAATCATCCTGTACGTAGGACTTGCCAATGCATCCAGTGCTGCCAAATCTCTATTTTCATATGCGGCTTTTACTTCTTCAAAATTACTTAACATTTGATATATTGCCTTTTTTCTTCTCTTGTAGATAAAAGTATAGCGCCTTGATCTCTTTTTGTGTCAAAAAGTACCTCGGCATACCATTCTTTCTTATATTTAAAGCTTCATAAAATTCGTTAAAATTCATGTTGTTTATAACAGGACCGCCAAAGCTCTTCTGTTCTTTTTTATGCTCATATCTGGCAACTAATTTGCCCTCTCCAGAGTCGCCATGGCACTTATGACACCCTATCCCTCTCGGATTTTTATACAATGAAGAAGCATATTCCATAGGCGTTATAAAACTGCTTTTGGCTAATAGAGAAAATGGCAACAACATAAACAATATTCTTCTCATAAAGCGTTTTCCCTTTTTGTTTTGACACAATTTGAACAAAGTCCAAATTTGTTACGCTAGCCGCTATGGCACTAAAGCTTGCCTTTAAAAAGGCGGAAAACTTCTTTCAGAAGAAGGTTGTGAAAGAAGTTTAAACATATAAAGGTATAATAACAAAAAAATAATATTATGAGGTTTAAATGCAACTTCTTGATGGAAAAGCACTCTCAGCAAAAATAGAAAAAAATATTGTAGATGAAGTAAAAGATTTAAAAAACAAGACTGGTCTTGTTCCAGGACTTGCAGTTATATTGGTAGGTCAAGACCCCGCAAGCGCGGCTTATGTCAACATGAAGAAAAAAGCTTGTGACAGAGTTGGTTTTTACTCTGTTACACATGAAATGCCGAGCGATATCTCTCAAGCAGCTATTGAAAACACAATTAAGATGATGAATAGCAATCCAAACATAGACGGAATTCTTATTCAACTCCCTCTTCCTTCTCAAATAGATACTACAAAAATACTTGAACTGGTAGAGCCAAGCAAAGATGTAGATGGTTTTCATCCATATAATGTCGGCAGACTTACAACAGGACTTGATGGTTTTGTTCCCTGCACTCCCCTTGGTGTTATGAAACTATTAGCAGAGTACAACATAGATGTAAAGGGAAAAAACTGTGTCGTAGTCGGTGCTTCTAATATCGTTGGAAAACCTATGGCTTCACTGCTTCTAAACGCTAATGCGACGGTTGAAATCTGCCATATTTTTACAGATGATTTGAAAAAACACACACTCAACGCGGATATCCTTTTTGTCGGCGTCGGAGTTATAAACCTAATCAAAGAAGAGATGGTAAAAGATGGCGTTATTATTGTTGATATCGGCATAAACCGCACAAACGACGGCAAACTGGTGGGTGATGTTGACTTTGAGAGAGTTAGCAAAAAGTGCTCATACATCACTCCTGTTCCAGGCGGTGTTGGACCTATGACTATCGCCATGCTGCTTAGCAATACACTAAAGGCTGCAAAAGCCAACTCAGAAGAAAGAGAGTAAATGAAAGAGATTCTGCACAAAACATACAAATTTTCAAACTCATGGACGGGAACTATTATAATTGTTCTTTTCGTTATATTTTTTATTGCTCAGGCTTTTAAAATTCCAAGCGGTTCCATGAAAAATTCTCTGCTGATAGGTGACCATCTTTTTGCTAAAAAGTTTGCATACGGCATACCTATGCCTCACCTTCCTTTTTTGGAAATCTCCATCATGCCGTGGAGCGATAGCTTGCGTCTTATGGACGGTGATACACCTAAACGTGGCGATATTGTTATCTTTAGACCGCCACACAACACCAAGCAGCACTTCGTAAAGAGATGTGTAGCTCTTCCTGATGATGAACTTTTTGTTTTGCATAAAGATTTATATATTCATTACAGTGAAGGCAATGAGTGGATTGAAAAAAACTTTCAAGGGTATGAAATCCTTCCTTTTGCCGGAAAGCTTTGGGTCAAAAACCCATATATGAAGGATCATCCGGGAATCAGCCATGATGATAAGATTGTAGATAACGGACAATTTCCTATGCCGATATTTAACTTTGCACCTATTAAAGTTGATAAGGACCACTACTTTATGATGGGAGATAATCGTGACCACTCAAACGACAGCCGTTTTTGGGGTGCCGTGCCTTATGAAAATATAGAGGGAACTCCATGGTTCGTCTATTTCTCAATTGATGAAAAATGGGAAATTAGATGGGATAGAATCGGAAAAACTCCAACTGATTTGGAATCTCCTGCTCAACTAGAAAAAGCTATTGCAGAGAGAGTAAAAACAGATAAAGATGATTATGGAATCTATTGATTTACTTAAAATTTTAGCAGCAGTTCTGGCTTTAGCCGTAGCTATTATCGGGCATGAGATAATGCATGGGTGGATAGCCTACATTTACGGCGATACCACTGCTAAAAATGCAGGCAGACTCTCAATAAATCCGCTTGTGCATGTAGATTTAGTCGGCACTATCATAGTTCCTGCAACTATGTATTTTTTACCGATGCTTTTTGGAGCTGATAGCGGCTTTTTATTTGGCTGGGCAAAACCTGTGCCGGTAAATATGGCTACCGTAATAAAAAGAGCCGGCTATAATGGTGCAATGCAGGTTGACTTAGCGGGAGTTGTATATAACTTTACAGTGGCTCTAGTCGCATCTGTTTTCATCGTATATATGAGCCAGCCAACGAATGCTGACAGCTTATTTTACATCTTTGCCTATCTTTTTGTGTTCCAACTGCTTATAATAAATGTTGTTTTGGGTGTGTTTAACCTGCTCCCGATACCTCAATTTGACGGTGCACACTTTCTTATGCACTTGGCAATGAAGTATAAAATAAATTCTGTTGCGGAGTTCTTTTATAAAAATGAAAGATATGGAATAATTATAGTTTTAATAATTTTGATGACACCTCTAAAAGATTATTTGCTACTTATGCCGGTGCAGCTAATTTTAAATCTGCTGTTATCATAAAAGGAAGAGAATGAAGTTTTATATTGCTACTGATCACGCCGGAGTTGATCTTAAAGATTATACGGTTGAATTATTGAAAGAAAAAGGTCATGAGGTTGTTGATCTGGGGCCATTTTCTAAAGAAAGAGTTGATTATCCTGACTATGCCGAAAAAGTTTCTAAAGCGGTTTTGACGGATAAAGAGTCACACGGCATACTAATCTGCGGTTCCGGTATTGGAATGAGCATGGCGGCTAACAGACATAGCGGGATTCGCGCGGCGTTATGCCATGATGCATATACCGCAACCGTTGCCCGCGGACATAACGATGCAAATGTGTTATGTTTTGGCGAGAGAATCATAGGCAAAGGCGTGGCCGAATCCATACTTGACGCTTGGTGTGCCGGCAGTTTTGATGGCGGTCGTCATACAGGACGAGTAGAAAAAATAGAAGCAATTCATTAATATTGCCTCTTTGGGCAGAAGAGTTATAATTTTAAAAAAAAGGATTTGTGATGTTTTGGGAATGGTCACTTTTAACACTGCTATCTATCTTATCTGTATATCTATTTGTAAAAATGTTTTATTTTAAAAGCATTACAAACAAAGAACAACGAAGCAATGACTTGATGAAGTTAACTCTTCAAGAGGCAGAAATACTTATTAGAAAGTATCAGATTCAACTCCAGCGCGCACTTGGAAATGTTGATATCTTGAGTGATGAGTTGACAAAATTAAGAAATGAACTTAAAGTTTTAAAGCAGAGAAATACCAAGCATAGACAAGAGACAGATCGTCTTAACAATAAAATAAAAGCGTTAGAGAGTCGCATAGACGCTCTGATATAAAGGACTAAAATATGACACTTAGCAACACTGAAAGAAAAATAATAGAAAATTCGATTAGAGATGTAAAAGATTTTCCAAAACCGGGCATTATATTTAAAGACATTACAACTCTTTTGAGTGATAAAGAGGCTTATGGCGTGCTGATGAACCACCTTTATCAAAGATATAAAGGGTATAACTTAGATTATATAGCAGGGATTGATGCAAGAGGATTTATCTTCGGTGCAGCGCTTGCTCAAATGTTGGGCATTGGTTTTGTGCCTATACGTAAAAAAGGGAAGCTCCCGTACACAACAATCAGTGAAAAATATTCTCTGGAGTATGGCGTGGATGAGATAGAAGTTCATATCGATGCGTTTAGCGCAATTCCAAATGCGAGAGTTCTTCTCATAGATGATCTTATTGCAACCGGCGGCACTGCAAATGCTGCTGCAAAACTGATTAAACAGGCAGGTGCTTCATGCTTGGAAGCTTGTTTTATTATAGGTCTTAACTTTTTTGACGGACAAAAAAACTTAAAAGAGATAACAAATGTTTACTCTTTGATTGAGGTAAATTAATGTATATTCCTTCTCCTTCGAAATTTGATCCAGATTCAAACGGTCACTTTGGAATTTTTGGCGGCAGATATGTCCCTGAAACCTTGATGCCGGCACTCTTGAAACTTGAAGAAGAGTATAAAAGTATTCGCTTTGATAAAGATTTTTGGAGTGAAGTAGATTACTATCTTGTGGATTATGTCGGCCGCCCTTCCCCGCTCTACTTCGCCAAAAATATATCAGACGAGCTTGGCGCAAAAATCTACCTTAAGAGAGAAGATTTAAATCATACTGGTGCGCATAAAGTAAATAACGTAATTGCTCAGGGGCTTATGGCAAAAAGGCTCGGCTATAAAAAAATCATAGCTGAAACAGGTGCCGGTCAGCATGGGGTTGCAACTGCAACGATTTGTGCTCTTTTAGGTTTAGAGTGTGAAATATTTATGGGTGCAAAAGATGTGCAAAGACAGGAGCTAAATGTTTTTCGCATGAAACTTCTCGGCGCTAAAGTAAACTCTGTTGAGAGCGGAAGCAAAACATTGAAAGATGCTATGAATGATGCGATTCGCCACTGGGTTACAAATGCAAGAGATACTTTTTATATAATCGGAACAGTTGCAGGTCCGCATCCATATCCTATGATGGTTAGAGATTTTCAAGCAATTATCGGTTATGAAGCAAGAGCGCAGATACTTGAAAAAGAGAATCGCCTGCCTGATTATGTTATTGCATGTATTGGCGGCGGCAGCAACGCTATTGGTACATTTCAACACTTTTTAGAAGATAAAGAAGTTCGTTGCATAGGCATAGAAGCTGGCGGACACGGCATAGAATCCGGCGAACACGGCTGTTCACTAAATCAAGGTCGCCCAGGTGTATTGCATGGTCAGATGAGCTATCTGCTTCAAGACGAAGATGGGCAAATACTAGAAGCCCACTCGATATCCGCAGGACTTGACTATCCTGGAATCGGACCAGAACATGCATTTCATCACGATAACAAATCCGTCAGTTACGATTATATTACCGACAAAGAGGCGCTTGACGCATTTGTGTGGTTGTCACGCAGAGAGGGAATTATTCCTGCTTTTGAGAGCGCACATGCAGTAGCGTATCTCAAAAAAATGCCAAATATAAAAGATAAGCTGATTATTGTCAATATCTCCGGTCGCGGCGATAAAGATATGATACAAGCAAAACAGTTACTAAACTTTGACAATTAACTATAAATAGGAAAAAAATGAGTATAAAACTAATAAATAAAAATATATCTGATATAGATTCAGAAATATTAATAGAATTTTTAAAAAAAGATGAACTTGTGGGGTGTGAGCATTCTGATATTTTGCAAAAAGCTGGATTTAAAGCAGAGCAAGACACAACATGTTTTTTATATGAAAAAGGAATACTGTTTTGCGGGGTTGATAGCAAAAAGAGTGATGATTTAAGAAGTGCGGCGTCTTGTATGATAAAAATGCTCAAGTCTTCAAACTATAAATCTGCAAAAATTAGTGTTATCAGCAAATCAACGCTCAGTGCATTAGTTGAAGGTATTGTTTTAGGCGGCTATGAGTTTAACGAATACAAGTCAGAGCCAAAAAAAGCGGCTCTAGAAGAGATCTCTTTGGCTGTAAATGATTTTGATTTTAGCGAACTTGAAACTATTTTCAATGAGACACTTATTGTAGCTAATGCAACATGTTTCACTCGTGATATAGTAAACAGAGCACCGCAAGAGATAAACCCGCAAACTTTGGCACATGTAGCTCAAACATTGGCATATGACAATTCACTTTTGTGCAATATTTTGCAAGAAGATGATTTAGCAAAAGAAAATATGAATGCTATGCTAGCGGTTGGCCGTGCCTCTGTTCACGGAAGCGCTCTGATTCATTTGGCGTACAAGCCTGCAAATCCTAAAAAAGTTATTACACTCGTTGGAAAAGGTTTAACCTATGATAGCGGCGGATTAAGTCTAAAAGCTCCGACTTCAATGGTCACTATGAAGATGGACAAAGCCGGCGCATGTGCTGTTTTGGGAATCATAAAAGCCGTAAGTGAATTAAAACTTGACATAGAAATTCATGCATTCATTGGCGCGGTTGAAAATATGGTTGGCGGAAATGCCTATAAACCTGATGATGTATTGGTTTCAAGAAGCAAAACAACAATTGAAGTTAGAAACACAGACGCAGAGGGTCGTTTGGTGCTTGCTGATGTTCTTGATTATGCACAAGATAAAGTAAAAGCTGACTATATCTTTGACTTTGCAACACTTACCGGTGCATGTATGATTGCTCTTGGACAGTATACAACAGGCTTAATGGGGCACTCGCATAAGCTTAAACATGACATTTCACGCGCAGGAAACGACTCTGGAGAAATGATAAGCTCACTGCCGTTCAATAAACACCTTAAAAAGCTTCTAAAGAGCGAGATTGCAGACATTAGCAACACCGCTTCAAAGCCTTACGGCGGAGCAATAACTGCCGGCATGTTTTTGGATAAATTTATAAGAGATGAGAACAAAAACAAGTGGATGCACTTCGATATAGCAGGAACTGCCTATACCGAAACCCCGTGGGATTGTAACGTTTATGGTGCAACCGGTGCGGGTGTGCGTTTAATGTGTGAATTTTTAAGAGATATAAAATAGTTAAATCTTTCTTTTAGTAAACTAGTGTACAATTAGTCAAACAAATGCTGTGATGCTTAAAGAATATAGTAAAACTACAAAAGAATAAGGGTGATTTATGGATTTAACGGTTGTTTTAGGAATATTAGGGGCAATAGCATCTATTTCAATTGGTGACGTAATGGAGGGTGGAAATCCTCTCCATATTGTTCATATTACTTCACTAATTATTATTATGCCAACCACCCTGCTTGCATCTATGGTAAGTACTGATCCTGAGCACATCAAAGGTGCATATAAAAGCGTTGGTATTATCTTTAAAAAATCGCAAGTTGATCTTCATGCGCGAATTAAACAGATTATTGAACTCTCTTCACGTGCTAGAAAAGACGGCATACTCTCACTCGAGGGTGAAATTGCACAACTTGACAATGCATTTATGAAGCAAGGCTTAAGCATGGCTGTTGACGGAAATGAGATAGATACTATTGTTGAGAGTTTGGAATTAACAATTGAAGAGACTGAACACTATTATCACGGATGTGCCCACTATTGGATACTTGCCGGAGAAACATCTCCGGTTCTTGGTCTTATCGGGGCCGTTTTAGGACTTATTTTGGCACTTCAAAAACTTGATAATCCAGCAGAGATGGCGCAAGGTATTGCAGGGGCATTTACCGCTACTGTTACCGGAATTTTCAGTGCATATGTTTTATTTGGTCCAATGGGCGCAAAATTAAAAGCTAAAGCGCACCATATCGTTAAAGAACAGAAATTAATTCTTGAGGGAATAATTGGGATTGCCAATGGCGACAATCCACGTTCATTAGAGGCTAAATTGCTTAATTTCCTCTCTCCGGCAGAAGATAAACATAGTCAATTTAGTAAATGAGTATATAGATGGCCAAAAAGAAACATAAATGTAAAAAAACTGAGTGTCCTCCAAGCGAAAAGTGGGCGGTTCCAACAGCCGACTTTTTTAGTTTATTATTGGCACTCTTTATTGCACTTTATGCTATTGCATCCACAAACAAAGAAAAAGTACGTGCTCTTAAAGAAGAGTTCGTAAAAATTTATGACTTTGCTCCCGTTCCTGAAGCAGTAAATCCGGTTATAGATATGGTAAATGATACCGAACCGACACCAGAATCAACTTCAAATCCTACCGGTCAAGCTCCAACAAAAGATGGAGGATCAGTTTTAGTTGTTTCTCCATCTACCCCTTCGCCAGAAACCGTGTCAGATGTTGCTGAAAAGATTCAAAAAGAGTTGAAAAATGCTTCAATGAGTGGAAATCCGTTGGATCAAACGGTTGATGGGGTGTTGCTAAAGCTTCCTGTTTCTATTTTCTTCCATGGAGCAGATGCATCAATTAACGATGCAGACACACAGCTCTTCATTAGAAGAATCGCTGATATTGTCAACTCTCTTCCTCCTTATGTTGAAGTCTCAGTGAGAGGTCATACAGACAATCAACCGCTGCCTAAAGATTCGATATTTAAGGATAATGTAGAATTGTCAAATCATAGAGCTAATGTTGTTATGCGGGAGTTAATCAAAAATGGTGTTTCTCAAAATAGACTTTCTACTGCCGGTTTTGGCTCTTCAAAGCCTATTGCGCAAAACGATATTGAAAAAAATCGTGCTAAAAACAGGCGAGTAGAGTTTTATATGTTTGTCTCAAATGATACACCTTTAAACAAAACAAATCAAAAAAATATCCTTGACGTTCTTGGTGAACTTAAAAAAGTTAACTCCGTAGATGATAATAAATCTTTATCACAGTAGATAACGGAGCAAATATTCTGGTATGTACGTTGATATAAATAAGCCTACACTTTTTTTATTTACAGACGCAAGTGTAGATCCGCAGACAAGAATTGGCTACGGTGCATATTTGCTTATACCGGAGTTCAGCCTAGAAGCCCCAATCTCTAAACATAAGACAAGTGTTAAAACTAAAAAATTTAAAAATACAACTTCGTCAAAACTGGAACTGGAAACACTGCTTTGGGCTCTTGGAAAAATACCGACAAAAAAATGCAAAATTATCGTTTATACCGATTGCCAAAACATAATTAGCCTAAAAGCAAGAGAAGAGCGAATTGTAAAAAACAACTACATGTCGAGAAAAAACACCCTCATAAGAAATCATGAACTTTATAGAAAATTTTATAAGATTACAGACCGTTATGAGTGCGATTTTATAAAAGTAAAGGGTCACAAAAAAACAGAAGATAAAGACATGGTAGATACTTTTTTTACTCTGGTTGACAAAGCATCAAGAGAAGCTCTTAGAGAAAAATAAGCCTCTCTTAATCAGTATCTACATATATTTTAGCTATAATTGCAAAATTATTTTATAGCACACAAAAGGTCAATTATGGGTTTAAGTATCGGTCTAGTAGGACTACCAAACGTAGGAAAATCAACAACTTTTAATGCACTGACAAAAGCACAAAATGCAGAAGCGGCAAATTATCCGTTTTGTACAATAGAACCGAACAAGGCTATTGTTCCCGTTCCAGACAAAAGGCTGACAGAGCTTGCTAAAATAGTTAATCCTGAGCGAATTCAATTTTCAACGCTTGACTTTGTTGACATTGCCGGTTTAGTCAAGGGCGCTAGCAAAGGTGAAGGATTAGGTAATAAATTTTTATCAAATATCCGTGAAACAGAGGTTATTTTGCATATTGTTAGATGTTTTGAAGATGATAATATTGTTCATACAGAGGCAAGTATAGACCCGCTTAGAGATGTTGAGATAATTGAGGGCGAGCTTATTTTAGCCGACATCGAGGTTTTACAAAACAGAGCAGACAGACTTAAAAAACAAGCAAAATTTGATAAAGTTGCGGCTGGAGTTCTAGATTTGGCTGAAGAACTTTTAGAGTTTTTAGCTGATGGAAATTTAGCTAGAAATTTTCCTAAATCAGATACAGATGAATACAAACAGCTAAATCATGAGGTAAGACTTTTAACAGGCAAAGAGATTATGTATGGTGCCAATGTTGATGAAGACGGTCTGCTCGAAGATAGCGATTTTGTTATAAAACTTAAAGAGCATGCTGCTAAAAATAACTGTGAACTTATAAAACTTTGTGCAAAAATCGAAGAAGAGCTTATCGGTCTTGAAGATGATGAAGCGCAGGAATTTTTAAGCTCTTTAGGTGTTACCGAGTCAGGACTTGAGCAGATAATACAAAAAGGTTTTGACAAACTCGGACTTATGAGTTATTTTACCGCCGGAGTAAAAGAGGTTCGTGCTTGGACAATCCGTAAAAACACGACAGCACCAAAAGCTGCCGCAGTAATCCACAATGACTTTGAAAAAGGTTTTATCCGTGCGGAGGTTATCGCTTACAATGACTATATTGCATGCGGCGGCGAAAACAAAGCAAAAGAAGCCGGTAAAATGAGACTCGAAGGCAAAGAATATATCGTGCAAGACGGCGACATTATGCACTTTAGATTTAACGTATAAAAATTTCATATATAGACAAAATGTAATTTACATTTTGTCTTCTTTAGCAAAATAAATTAAATTACTTTTGCTATATTTTGTCCATATTTAACATTTTCACCTGTTTTAACGCTAAGTTCAAACATATCTTTTTCAGCCAATATAACAATAGTTGAACCCATCTCAAAACAGCCAAAATCATCGCCTTTGTTTAGGTATAAATTATCATAGTTATAGACACTGCTGCAATCAGCATCGGCATCTGTTTTTATCTTTGGCTCGAATGAAACCTGCATAACCCCGACATTCAAAGCGCTTACAAGTATCATATAAAATCTTTTTTTATCCAAAGTTTCGCAAAGCAGAACAACCCTCTCGTTTTCTATAAAAAGATTTAGTCTTTTTTTGAGTGATGGAATATTTACAGGGTAAAATTTGCCAGGAATATGAATGGCTCTCAATACTTTTAAATTTATCGGTATATGATAGCGATGGTAATCTTTTGGGGATAGATAAAAGTTTATAAAAGAGCCGTTATCTACTATGCTTTTCTCCTCTTTCGTGAAGTGTTCGCCGAGCAGTTCATAGCTTCTATATCTGACACCTTTAATTTGAAGCGCGTACTCATTATTTAAATTTCCGCATTCAGAAATAAAGGAGTCGCATGGCGATATAAAATCATTTGCGTCAAGTGAGTACACCCTATCCTCTTTGAGTTTTCTGGTAAAAAGCGCATTTAAACTATGGTATGTCTCTGGAGCGTGAAACTCTTGCATATCAACACCCATAATTTTTACATAAGCGCTGTTTATAAAATTTTGAATAGATTTAGGAAACTCTTTATTTGCAAATTTTCCAAAAGTTTGTGAAATTGCTGATGTTATATGTTTACCCATTTTTTATCCTATTCATTTATTTTTCTCTTGGCAATCTCTTCTATAAGAACAGTTGCGTAAGAGCCTTTTGGAAGAGAGAAGTTAAGTTCGTACTGAGCTTCTTCATGTTTGTATCTTCCTTCAACTCTCTCAGGGTAAACCCAAGCGTATCTTCTTGCGCCATCAGCGTTTATCTCATCATCAAAATCTTTTTCAATAACTCTTGCAATGTCTGAAGCTATTTTTACTTTTTTACCGCACAAAAGACCTGTAACAGAGATATCTTTTTCATTAAATCTGCTTAAATCATGCTCTGTACCATCAAAATCAAAAAGTCTGCCGTATGGATAGTGTTCCATAACATCTCCGCTGATTAATTTAAATGGATGCTTCTGCGATTTCATCTTTGCCAGCTCATCTTTTGACATATTCAAAAGCGGTTCCAACTCTTTTATTCCAAAATTTTGAACCAAGGTGTTTATTTCAAGCCTTCTGCTTAGCCACAAGTTAAAAAGATGGCTTTGATATGCACTGATAAGAAGTTTTTTTATTTTAGGATTACGCTCTTTTTTTTCACCTTTAGCAATTTTTTCTCCATCTATGTGATTGTTGCCATCAGTTCCAAAGCGTTGGTAGCCAAAAAAATTGGGCATTCCAAATTTAGATATATTTTTAATTGCTTCATCTATCTTTTTTCCAGAAGTAGGATTTACTTTTTTCAATTTAATGTAAAATCTATTTCCATTTAAATGGCCTATTTTAATTTTATTGTTATGGTATGTTTTAGAGATGATTTTTACATCTTCGTGCTCAAATTCATTCATTTTCTCTTCATATTTTTTATGTAAAGAGATGTACTGTTTAGTCATGGCATGCTTGTCTTTTAGCCCTGCATAGCCTATCTCTTTATTTTGAATACCTAAATATTTGGCAATCAAGCTAACCAACTCAAGCGTTGAGAGATTCTTTTTTCTAACAAACAGAACCAGATGTTCACCCTCTCCTGAAAACTCATAAAGAGGAATCTCCTCAACAACAAAATCCCTCGGAGTTTGCCTAAAATGAAAATCTATACTTGAGTGGTTGAGCGAATAAAATCTATCCATAATAATCCTAACTTTTTTAAAAATGGTGTGCTTTGCAGCTGTTTTTGTAATTTTTTCTTATACATTTTCCAATAATATTTATTGGCGTTCTACTCTTGGCAGCATGTCTTAGGAGAGCTTTTTTATCTCTTGGGTCAAACCCAAAGAGCATCTCATACTCTTCTCCGCTGCAACCGATGCTTTTGGGAATGCGGTTTTTAAACTTAAAGCCCACTCTGTTTACAGACGAAAGCTTTTTCAAATCAGAAAAAAGACCGTCTGATATATCCATTCCAGAGCTTAAAAAACGAGAACATTCAGACACAAATCTATCTCTTAACTTTATATCAACAAACTTAGATTTTTTATGAATTTTACCTAAGTTCATTAATTTTTTCAACTCTTTAGAACTTCTTCCAAGTTTACCGCTATAAGCAACCAGATGCCCATATTTAAGCCCTTTTCTCATTAACGGCTTATCTGTTTTTGAAACAATAGTAATGGTTATGTCAAGCTTAATATTGCTAATTGTATCTCCGCCTATTATTTCAATCCCATACTTGGCAGCAGTGTCTTGGAAGCCTGCCGCCAACTCTCTAATCTGGTTTTTTGTAATATTTTTAGGCATAGCAACACTAAGCAGTGCATATTTTGGCTTTGCATTCATGGCAATTGCATCTGAAATATTTACAAGCATTGCTTTGCAAGCTATCTGGTAGTGACTTATCCATGAAGTTTTAAAATGAACATCTTCAAAAAAGGCATCCTTTGAATAAACAACATTGTTTATCAAAGCCCCGTCATCGCCGATATGATTACTTTTAAACTGTGATATAAAATAATTTTCTAAATTCAATAAAACTTCTTAAAATGCCTTAAGTTACAATTAAAGCCAATCTATATAAAATAACAGGTTATTATACCATCTATATTAGGAAATTTTCTTGAAACACTCTATAAAAAAAATCTTTAAAAATTTATCTTTATTTCTTATTTCCGCGACGGTATTTGCAGCGTTTGGAGTGTTGGCTGCTGTTGACCACACTAGTTCATATACAAAATTCGACAATCTTAGCAATCAAAAAGAGATTATCTCTGCAATTGCAAACCTGCCAAAAGAGAGTCTTGAACTCTCTCTTATTCAGCTTAATGGCAAAACTACACAACTTGTTTACGAAATAGAAAAGCTTCGTAGTTTGTACGAGTACAGTTTTACCGAAAAATTTATACTATTAAACTCTAAAGAGTATCTTAGTGACTTGGATAAGTTAAACTCTCTAACAAAAACATTCAACAACAAAGCTATTGATTATTACAATAATAAATACGGAGATATAGGGTTAAAAGAGAGTGAGTTAAAGCAAAGTATTGATTCGCTTAATGCTCAGATAAACTCTATAATTTTTAAGGCTATAAAATACGACCAAGCTAAATTCAATCTTCACAAAAAAGTAACATATTTTGCTTTTATTATCATCTTATTGGCATCAATTTGGTATAGAAAAAGACTTAATGCTATCTATAAAGATTTAGAATTTTTAAACAATGCAAATCTAAAACAGTATAATATTTTTTCAGAAGAAGCTGACGCGGTATCACTAAGAATAAAAAGAAAACCGGTTGTATCGGAAAATCCTGCGATGCTTGATGCAGTAACAGGAATAAACAATCTAAAGGGTATGATGAACTCATACGCTGAAAAAAAAGGCATGAAAGAGAGCAATTTTACTGCGGTAACAGTATTTGAAGTTGATAATTTCTCAAAAACAAATAAAGTTTATTCACTTGAACTTACGCAAACAATACTCAAGAAAATTGCATTTTCAATCTCTTTACATCAGCAGGTAACGGATGTAATCGCAAGAACTGAATATAATCAATTTACTATTATTTTTTCAAGATCAAATAAAGAGCAGCTCTTTAAAGAGATAGATGTGATTCGTCAAAGCATCTCTGAGCTGAAATTAAGCTCTCCGGAATTAGGTGAAATCACAATTACTCTTAGCGGCGGATTTGTTATAAAACCAAACAATGTTTCAGTTGAAGAGTCTATCAGACAAGCTAAAAAAGTTTTAATACATGCTCAAAAAAATGGTGAAAACAACATAGCTCAAATAAAAGATTTAGCTCATAGCGAATTATAAAAAAATATTTTATTACTTAACTCCTTTTATTATATTGAGATGACGCATAACGTAACAACTCGTCTCTATTAAATTCTTTTTTATCATTCACAAAGGCTAAAAATAGTACAATCCGCCTTATTTTATTATTATTAACAAAGGAAAGCTAATGGGTATTCCTATTTATACTTACGATGCTATTATTGTTGGCGCAGGCCTAGCAGGCTGTGCTGCTGCAAGAGAGCTGCAGATTGCAGGAAAAAAAGTTGCTGTAATTACAAAACTACATCCGCTAAGAAGCCACTCAGGGGCAGCGCAAGGCGGTGTTAATGCCGCTTTTAGCGACAAAGACAGCGTTGAACTGCATGAGTTTGACACGGTAAAGGGAAGCGACTATTTAGCTGACCAAGATGCGGTTGAATTTATGTGCAAAAATGCACCTGAAACTATTCGTTGGGTGGAGAGAATGGGTGCTGCATTTAGCAGAACTCCAGATGGAAAAATCGCCCAAAGACCTTTTGGCGGTCAATCATCTCCCCGTGCATGTTATGCAAAAGATAGAACAGGTTTAACTCTTTTACAGACAATATACGAACAAGCTTTTCGTTCAGGTGTAAAGTTTTGGGATGAGTGGTATGTGGCTGACTTAATATACAGAGACGGCAAGGTTTCAGGCGTTGTTGCATTTAACATTAGAGATATGCAGATGGCAATCTTTAACGCAAAATCAGTTATGTTTGCAACCGGCGGATACGCTCGTTCTTATAAAATCAATTCTAATGCACATGCAAATACAGGCGATGGACTCTCAATCGTGGCTCGCCACGGTCTTCCATTGGAAGATATGGAGTTTGTTCAGTTTCACCCATCGGGACTCTCTGGAAACGGCGTGTTAATCTCTGAAGCAGCTCGTGGAGAAGGCGGACGTCTTTTAAACTCTTTAGGCGAAAGATTTATGGAGAAATATGCTCCAAACGCAATGGAGCTAGCAAGCCGCGATGTTGTAAGCCGTGCTATTTTAAATGAGATTAGAGAAGGACGCGGTGTCGGACCTAGAAAAGACGCTGTTTTCATTGATGTAACACATCTAGGACGTGATATCATCATGGAAAGGCTTCCTGAACTTCGTGATTTGGCTATTACATTCCTAGGGCTTGACATGATTAAAGAGCCTATTCTTATCTCTGCAACCGCTCACTACTCTATGGGCGGAATACCGGTTAATATTGCAGGCAATGTTCGCAAAAACAACAACGAATATGTTGAAGGTTTTTATGCTGCCGGTGAGTGTTCATGCGTATCAGTCCACGGTGCAAACCGCCTTGGTGCAAACTCTGTACTTGAAGCGCTTTTGTTTGGTCGTTTTGTCGGCAAAACAATGGTACAAGAGGTTGACAATATCACTCTTCGCCCCGCAACTGAAGAAGATGCAGCAAGAGCTATAAGTGAAATGAATTTTATTTTAAATAACAACGGTGCAGAAACTGTTCCAAATTTAAGAGAAGAGTTGCAACAGTGTATGACAGCTAATGCAGGTGCATTTAGAACAAAAGAGACTTTAGAAATAGCTGTTGCTAAAGTTAAAGAGCTTCGCGAAAGATTTAAGAATATCCGTATAAAAGATAAGTCAAAACTTTTCAATACTGAGCTGCAAGAAGCTATTGAGTTTGGTCACATGGTTGACTACTCTGCATTCATCGTAGAGAGCGCTATTGCAAGAAATGAGAGCCGTGGCGCTCACTTTAGAGAAGATTTTGACACTCGTGACGATGAAAATTTCCTAAAGCATACTATGGCTTATATGGATAAAGATGGAAACATTTTACTTGATTACATGGATGTCGTACTCGGCAAACATGAACTAAAAACTAGAACATACTAAGGAGAACTTATGAGTACAAATACAATTACTACACAAAAAGTAAACTTCAAAGTATTTCGTTTTAATGCTGATGAGGATTACCTTCCGTACTATGAAAACTATACAATGGACATCACTTCGGAAGAGGTAGTTTTAGATGTTCTAAACAGAATAAAATGGGACCATGACGGTAGTTTTTCATACAGAAGAAGCTGTCGCCACGGTATCTGTGGAGCATGTGCTATAAAAGTAAACGGCCGTTCAACTCTTGCATGTAAAGAGAGCATGACTACAATGATAGAGTACTTCGGAAACGATATTACTCTTGAACCGCTAAGCACAAAAAGAGCTATTAAAGATATGATTATCGATAAGGCTGACTTCTGGGAGAAACATGCGGCAGTAACTCCTTATCTTGTTGCTGACATTGATGAGTGCCCGTCTTGCGAAAATCTTGTATCTCCTCATGACGCTGAAGAGCTAAACGAAGCAGATTTGTGTATCCAGTGCGGTGCATGTCACTATGCTTGTCCTGTTGTTGAGATAAACAGCGACTTCTTCGGTCCTGCTGCATTTGCTGCGGCTTATCGTTTTGAATCTGACATTCGTGACAATGACACTGGGAGACTTACAAACGTAAATGAAGAGAAGCAAGGTGTTTGGGATTGTGTCAAATGTTTTGAGTGTGCAGAGGTTTGTCCAAAAGATATAAATCCTATTGAGAAAATCACAAAACTGCACCAAATGGCATTTAAAAAAGGTGTTGCAAAAAACAATGTTGCAACTCGCCATGCTGTTGGCTTCCTACACTCTATCAAAAAACACGGTCTGCTTGATGAGGGCGGCTTGGTGCTCTACTCTGAGGGTCCATCTATTGTAAAACACATTCCTGTTGCACTTCAAATGTTTAAAAAAGGCAAAATAGTAATGCCTTGGAATATGCCAAAATCAGACAACCTTGATGAGATTCAAAAACTCATAAAATCGTCGTCAACTGTTAAGTTCTAGGAGTAGTTAAATGAAAAAATTAAAATATGCACTTTTTACGGGATGTACTGCGAAGCAGAGTACTCCGGAGCAGATGATGTCAACTCTGGCAGTAGCTAGAAAATTAGATATAGAACTTATAGAACTTACAGAGGCTTCTTGTTGCGGAGCTTCTCACTTGCAAGATTATGATGACTTTTTATCACTTGTTTTAAATGCCAGAAATATAGCTTATGCCGAAAAACACGGGCTTACAATGGTTACAATATGCAATACATGTCAATTAAATACGGCTATGACAAAACATAGACTGGATAAAAATGCAGAGTTAAAAGCAAAAGTAAACGAGAAGCTTGCAGAGGTTGGTTTGGAGTACAAAGGTACTTCAAATGTTATTCACTTCTTGTACGCTATCATAGATGATTTTGGACTAGATAAAATCAAAGAGATGGTTGTAAGACCTCTTAGCCAATTTAACATAGCTCCGTTTTACGGCTGTCATAACATCCGCCCTTCAGAGCTTCATGATGAGTCTCATAAGAATAAAGAAAATCCTTACAACCCTACTTCGTTAGATGACCTTATCATCGCGTGCGGCGGAAAAAATGTTGATTATGAAGAAAAAAACAAGTGCTGCGGTTTCCATGTTGAGCTTCAAGCGCCTCACACTGCAGCAGTTCTTACCGGAAATGCAATTGCAGGTGCAACAGATAACAATGCAGACATGATGGTAACACCTTGTCCTCTTTGTCATCTAAAACTTGACACTCAGACAAAACACGCTTCAGAGGCTATAGGTCGTGATGTTTCACTTCCTGTTCTTCATATGCAGCAGATGGTAGGTCTGGCTCTTGGATGTACTCCTGCAGAACTTGGTCTAAAACACCACGTTACTGAGGTAAACTTCATATAAACTACAAAATAGAGAGATTTTCTCTCTGTTTTTTTTAAAACTTTTCTAACTGTTATCCGCCAATTCCCAGACATCAACAAAACAAATAGAATCTATCAAAACACATCGGTGCAAGTATTAAAAAAGAAATATTATTGTACAGTATTGTTATCTGCAATGCTACAACATTTCAGCTCTTCAAATACAGGAGTTCAATGTGGAAAAAGGTTTAGGAACTACAATAAAAATTATTGGTCTTGTCCTAGCAGTCATAGGGATTGGTTTTGCAGTATGGGGATATCAGTTATCAGGTTCTGTCGCTTCACAAGTAACACAAGCTGTTACAGGTGCAGATACAGATAAAGTAATGACTTATTATATTTTTGGTGCTGTCAGTTTTATTGTCGGTATCTATCTTTTTCGTAAAAATTAAGAATAGATTATATTAAGGCTTTACAAAATGAGGTTTTTAGGGACACTGTTCCAAGGAAAATCTTACTAACTACATGGAGAAATAATATGCTTGAAACTATTGCAATAATTTTAGTCATCCTTTGGCTTTTAGGGTTTACCACTTCATACACTTTGGGAGGATTTATCCATATTCTCTTAGTTATCGCACTTGTAATTGTTCTGGTTCGTGTTATTCAAGGCAGACGGCTATAAAGAGTCGTAGATAACTCTCCACAAAACAAAGGAAAAGTAATATGAGTACTAAAGGTGCATATAAACAAAAAATAGAAGCCCAGCTTGAATTGGTTCAAGCCAATCTTGAGGTGTTAAAAGCAAAAGCAAAAAATGCCACTGCTGATGTGCGAATCAGCTATTCTAACGAGATTGAAAGCCTTGAGCACAACTACGCTAAAGTGCAATCAAAACTGGGGGAACTCGGTGAGGCAGGCGAAGAGGCTTGGGAACATCTCAAAGAAGATATTGAAAATAGCTGGGATTCACTTCGTGCGTATGCAAAAAAAACTACTGATAACATCAACTAAATCAAAAAGGATATCAAATGAAAAAAAGTATAACAATTATAACAGTTCTGTTTGTGGCAATCATGGCTAGCGGTTGTGGTGAGACATGGAAAGGTGCAAAAAAAGACACGAGTGAGAATGTTGAGAAGAGCAAAGACAAGGTCAATGACGGGGCTAAATATATAGAGAAAAAAACCGATTGATTC